>DASVRB010000359.1:0-1567 GCA_036388835.1 Thermoanaerobaculia bacterium
CGGGCTCTTAGCCCGCCGGTGTTGTCGCGAGAGGCCGGTGGGCTAAGAGCCCGCCGCTCCACTCTCGGAGCTCTCGCCGCACATACATCGCGAGCGATTGCGCCGTCCTGGTGGAGCGGCGGGCGTCAGCCCGCCGAGCAATCGACGGTCGGCGGGCTAAAGCCCGCCGCTCCACTAGAACGGGCGCGCGCTACTCCCGAGCGGCCACTCCCCGCGCACAAACGCGCGGATGGCGCTGAACGTCGTGACGGGATCGTCGATCCACATCGCATGCGCGGCGCCCGGCAGTGTGAGCAGGCGGGCGTTCGGGAGGGACTCGGCCCAGGCGCGGCCGGCTTCGTAGGGTGCGTTGCGATCGGCGGTGCCGTGGATGGTGAGGACGCGGGCGCGGATTTTCGTCAGGTCGTCCGGCTCGAGCGCGGTCTTGTCGAGCGAGGCCATCACGCTGCCGAGAACGGGGAAAAGATTCACGCCCCACTCGTTCTCGTGCGCACACGACATCTCGACGCTGTAGCGCGCGGCGTTCTTCGGATCGCCGACCATGTAGTAGCGAAACATTTCCCAGAACGCATGACAGAACTCGCGCGGCGTCTTCTCCGCCGCCCCCTCGGCGCGCATGCGCTCGACGCGCTCGATGAGCTCTTTCGGTGCGCCGAAATCGGTCCGCGGCGGGGACGGCGGCGAGGGCCGGTTGGCGGCCGGACCGAGTTGAATGACGCCCTGCACGCGATCCGGATGTGCGGCCGCATACAGCATCACCATCTTGCCGAGATACGAGAAGCCGACCGGGATGATGCGCTCGAGTTTCAAATGCTTCCGCAATGTCTCGAGATCCTCGACATCCTGCTGCACCGTCCACGTCGACTGATCCGCGGCGCGATCGGAACGGCCGCGATTGCGCGGCTCGTATGTGATGACGGTGGCGACGTCGGCGAATTGCCGGAACGAATCGAAGAACAGGTAGTCGAGCGGCACGACCAGCGCGGTCGGGCCTGAGCCGATTTTGCGATAGCGGAGCTTCACGCCGTCAGGTGTGGTGACGACGCCTTCCTCGACGGCCTGCACGTGCTCCTGCCTGACCGCCGGACCCGGTCCCGAGCTGTCAAAGATGATTTTCCAGCTTCCGTCCGCCTGTTTTCGCCAAGTCGAAACGAACGAGCCGACATGCGTCCCGTCCGGAAGAAAAACCGGCCCGGAGCTCGAGCCGAGGGTGCCGTCGGCGGAGACGGAAACGCGATCCGGCGCCCATGCGAACGGCGCTTCCGGCCGCGCGAAATAGCGCGACCAGCCAGCCACGACGGCCTCTTTGCCGCGGAGCGTCGCAGTTGCCGAAAGGAAGGTCGCGTCGTCGGCGACGAACGAGAAGAACTTCGCTTTGTCGCGGTCGGCGAACGCTTTCGCAAACGCGAGCTCGGTCTGACGAACGTCTTCGACTGCATCAGCAACGACGGCGGTAGCGGCGAAGAGCGTGAGCAGCAGCGCGGCGATTCTCATGAAGCGGCAGATTGTCAGAGTCACACGCGCCGCGCGAGTGAAAAGTCTGCGGATGAGGGGAACGACCGGGGGC
>DASVRB010000360.1:0-3396 GCA_036388835.1 Thermoanaerobaculia bacterium
CTCGAGCAGCTCGCGGCGCTCGGCCGCGACGTAGAAGATGGCCGCCCCTTCCGGCCCGCACATCCATTTGTGACCGTCGGCGGCGAGGAAGTCGATCTTTGCTTTGCGCACGTCGATCGGCAGCACGCCGACGCTCTGGATCGCATCGACGCAGAACAAGACGCCGCGCTGCGCGCAGAGCGCACCAATCGCTTCAACATCCGCGACATACCCGTTGTGAAAGGCGACTGAGGAGACGGTGACGAGTTTCGTGTGGCCGTCGATCACTTTGTCAATCTGCTCGACGGTGGGTAGCGGCGCGACGCGGCACTCCACACCTTTTTCCTCGAGCCGCTTCCATGGCGTCCAGTTGGAAGGGAACTCGAGCGCGGTGGTGACGACGTTGTCCCCCTCGCTCCACTGCAGCCCGCCAGCGACGAACGACAGCCCTTCCGAGGTGTTCTTCAGGATCGCGATTTCCTCGGGCTGCGCGCCGATCAGACGCGCGGCCGATTCGCGCAGCCGGTCGATCTCCGCGTACCAATCCTTCCAGTGCAACGCCCCGAAATCGCGCTGATCGCGCGCATGCCGCTCCATCGCCTCGCACGCCCGCGTCGACAGAGGTCCGACCGCGGCGTGGTTGAAGTAGACGAGGTTCTTCGTGACCGGAAAGAGGTCTCTAAAAGCGGCGGAGCTCATCGACGTACGCCTCGTAATTGCGCCGCATTTCTTTGAGCGAGTCGCCGCCGAATTTTTCGCGCATGGCCGTAGCGAGCACGATTGCGAGCATCGCTTCGCACACCACGCCGCAGGCGGGAACGGCGGTGACGTCGCTGCGCTCCCACTGCGAGCGATGCGGTTCGCGCGTTTCGGTATCGACGGACGGGAGTCCGCGGCGCAGCGTGGAGATCGGCTTCATGTACGCGCGGATGACGACGTCCTCGCCGTTCGTGACGCCGCCTTCGAGACCGCCGGCGCGATTGGTGGTGCGGTGATAGCGGCGCTCTTCATCGAAGTAGAGCGGGTCGTGTACTTCGGAGCCGATGCGCGTCGCGGCCGCGACGCCGTCGCCGATTGCGACTGCCTTCACGGCGTGAATGGAGAGGATGGCCTGGGCGATGCGTCCGTCGAGTTTTTCGTTCCACTGCACGTACGATCCGAGGCCGACCGGCACGCCGCGCGCGGCCACGACGATCGTGCCGCCGAGTGTCTCGCCTGCTTCGCGAGCGCTGTCCACCGCGGCGATCATCGCGGCCTCGTCTTCCCTGCGGATCGCGCGCAACGGCGCGTCGTCGTCGACGCTCACGAGCTCGTCCCAGGTCGGCGAGTAGTTCGGATCGCCCGCAGCGCCGACACTGGCGACGCCGGAGCGGAGCTCGATGCCGAATGCGCGCAACAACTCTTTCGCGATCGCGCCCGCGGCGACGCGCGACGCGGTCTCGCGCGCGGAGGCGCGCTCGAGAATGTCGCGCAGATCGGTGCGCCCGTACTTCATGCCGCCCGCGAGATCGACATGCCCCGGCCGAGGAGCATGCACGCGCCGCTTGTGCGCCTCGGCCTCATTGACGTCCCACGGATCCATCGCCCCACGCCAGTTCTCGAAATCGCGGTTGCGGATGGTGATGGCGATCGGAGAGCCGAGGGTCTCCCCTCCCCGCACACCCGCCGTCACCTCGGCTTCATCGGACTCGATCTTCATGCGACCGCCGCGGCCGTAACCGTGCTGGCGGCGTTTCAGATCGTCGTTGATGCGCGCGCGGTCCAGCGTCACACCCGCCGGGATACCGGTGACGATGATCGTCAACTCTGGTCCGTGGGATTCGCCTGCGGTGACGAAATGCATCGGCGAAGTTTATCCCGCGATTGCGGACCCACCCGCGTGCTACGATCGAGCGATCGATAGATCATGTCAGGTGACAGATGGCCAAGACACGCGTCTCCCCGAAGTTTCAGGTAGTGATCCCTAAAGAGATCCGCGAGGGCCTTTCGCTCCGTCCCGGTCAGGACATGCAGGTGATCCGCAAAGGCAACGTGATCATGCTCGTCCCCGACCGCCCGATTGCTGCATTTCGCGGCATCCTGCGCGGCTTGCCGACGAAGGGTTACCGCGAAAAGAAGGATCGATTTTGATCGTCATCGACTCTTCGGGATGGCTCGAGTTTCTGACCGACGGCACACTCGCCGACGAATACGCCGCGCGCCTCCGTCAGATTGCGTCGGTGATCACGCCGACGATCGTGATGTACGAGGTGTACAAACACGCGAAGCGCCTGCTGTCGGAAGAAGCGGCAGTCGACGCGGTCGCCGCGATGCAGAAAACGCGCGTGGTGCCGCTGACCGACGAGCTGGCGCTGATCGCGGCCGATCTCAGCCTCGCGCACAAGCTGCCGATGGCGGACGCGATCGTCCTCGCCACCGCGCAGGCGCATGACGCGGACGTGATCACGAGCGACGCCGATTTCGCGAATCTCCCCGGCGTGATCTACATCCCGAAAAACGCGTAGGCCGCTTACGTTCGTCGCGGAATCGCCGCAGATCCTGCGGCGCGTTCCGCGTCAGGACGAATCACTCCGCGAGCGCGCGAGCACCAGACAGCACCCGCCACGATCAACAACACCGAAATCAACTGCGCGACCGTAAACGGCCCAAGGAAACGATCGTCTTTCGCGCGGACGAATTCGACGAGGAAGCGCTCGATGCCGAGCATGATCAGGAAGAGGCCCCAGGCGAGGCCGCGGCGGTGGGGGCGTTTGTTGAGCCACATGAGGATGGCGAACATGACCAGGGCCATGCCGGTCTCATAGAGCTGGGTCGGGTGGACGGCCAGGACCTGGTAATCAGGAATCGACGGATCTACGTATGAGCCGAAGTTGCGGAGCTCATACGCGGTGGTTGGCGGGGCGCCTTTGGGGAAGGCGACGCCGTACCAGGCGTCGGTGGGGCGGCCGTAATCGTCGCCGACGAGGAAGCAGCCGATGCGGCCGAGGGCGTAGCCGATGGAGAGCGCCGGCGCGGCGGCGTCGGCGGCGGTCAGGTAATCGACTTTGTGCCGCCAGACGAGCCAGGAGCAGGCGACGAAGCCGCCGATCAAGCCGCCGTACCAGACCAGGCCGGCGCGATCGAAGAGGAGGCGCCAGTCGCCGAACAGAATGGCGTAGTAGATCTTCGCGCCGAGGATCCCGCCGAGGGCCGCGGCGACGACCATGGAGGAAGCGACTTCCTCGTTGAGACCGTACTTGCGGAACTGCCGCGCGAGCACCCAGCCGGCGGTGATGAACGCGAGGAACATCATCAGGCCGAAGGTGGTGATCTCGAAATTACCGAACTTGACGAGCGTGGGGTACATGCGGCGGCGAGGATAACCGACGAGGGGCCTCCGGCGGGCCGGCCCGGCCGGCGGCGTTTGCGTTCGCACGG
>DASVRB010000361.1:0-3730 GCA_036388835.1 Thermoanaerobaculia bacterium
CGATCGTGCGTGGACGGATCGCGCTCGACGCGCGCGCCGTGTCGTGCGATCTGCACGAGCTGTTCGATGGTGAGGGAGTGGCCGTTGAGGAGGATGGTCATGCCGTCTCTCGCGAGCGCTTGCATTGAGGTGTCATCCCGCGCTTCAGCGCGGGATCCCCTGCCGACGGGCGACACGGTTGCCTGTCGGAGGGGGATTCCGCGCCAAGGCGCGGAATGACACGGGGGAGGGTGCTCGCGGCCGGTCCCCTCATTCGTTCTCCGCCAGCATCTTCTTGATCGTCGCGACCAGCTCCGTGCGGGGGACGGTGAGCTGGCCGGCGCGTTGGGCGAGGTATTCGCTGCGGTCGGCGGTCGGCTTCATCCGCTCGCGGCCGGCAACGAGGTCTTTGATGGTGACGATGCCTTGTTCTTTTTCGTTCGAGCCGTAGAGCAGGGCGAGCGGGATGTCGTATTGGTCGGCGTATTTGAGCTGTTTGCCGGGGCCTTTGGCGGAGCCGAGATAGAGCTCGGTGGGAATGCCGGCGCGACGGAGCTCCCAGGTCATGGCGAGATAGTCGTCGCGCAATGCGGCGTCCATGTGCGTGACGAGCACGCGCGCGGTTGCTTTCTCGCTGCCAATCTGGCCGAGGTGCGTGAGCGCGGCGAGGAGGCGATCGACGCCGATCGACGCGCCGACCGCGGGGATCGACTGACCGGTGAAGCGCTTCACGAGATCGTCATAACGGCCGCCGCCGAAGACGGAGCCAAACTGCGGCGCGTCGAGCAGAATGGCCTCGAAGACCGGACCGGTGTAGTAGGCGAGGCCGCGGGCGATGGAGAGATCGAGCGACACGCGCTCGTCGCCGTAGCCGAGGGCGTAGAGATGATTGGAAATGCGCTCGACGAGATCGAGTTGTGCGGTCGCGTTCTCGACGCCGCTGAACAGCTCGCGCACCTGCGTCACCACCTCGCGGCGAGAATCGTTCTTCACCGCCAGAAAGCGGACGATGCGGTCGACCTGATCGGCGGAAAGTCCGACACCGCGAATCGTGTCGCCCGATTCGTCTTTGTAGCCGTGCATCAGCTCGAGCTTCACCTTGTCGAGGCCGACCTTGTCGAGCTTGTCGAGGACGCGGAAGACATCGACGCCCTGCTCGGCGGAAATGCCGGCGAAGGTGAGGAGCAGATTGAGAATCGCGCGGCTGGAGAAGCGGACCAGATAGCGATCGATGCCGAGCGCCGAAAGCGTGTCGCACATCCCGGCGATGATCTCGGTATCGGCGAGCTCGCTCTCGACGCCGACGGAGTCGAGGTCGAACTGCGTGAACTCGCGATAACGCCCTTTGTCCGGCTTGTCGGCGCGCCACACCGAGGCGACCTGGTAGCGGCGGAAGGGGCGCGGCAGCTCCGGATACTGCGCGATGACGCGCGCGAGCGGCACGGTGAGGTCGAAGCGGAGCCCGAGCTCTTCTTTCTCAGGATTGGTGACGCGGAAGATCGACTGCTGCGCCTCCTGTCCCGCGCTCCCGGAGAGCACATCGAGGAACTCGATGGCAGGCGTGGAGAGCGGAACGAAGCCGTAGCTTTCGTAGACGCCGCGGATGGTGTCGACCATGCGCTGACGCGCAAGCATCTGGTCGGGCAGGAGATCGCGAAGGCCGCGGCTGAGGCGCGGTTGGACGGTGGTGTCGGTCATTTGCGGGGCTTTCGAGCGCTGGTGACGAATTGAAAATTGAAAATTGAAAATTGAAAGATCGAGCAGCGGGTGTTGCCGCCGCGTCCGATTTTTCAATGTTCAATTTCGTGATTTTCAATTTCCCGACGCGAAGCGGAGGGGAAATGGTACCGAGGGGCGGGCTCGAACCGCCGACCCCCAGATCCACAATCTGGTGCTCTAACCAACTGAGCTACCCCGGCACGGGAGGCGAATGATACCTACGACGGGTGTCGCAAGCAACGTGGGGAACAGGGGAGGAGGCGGGTCAATTTCTGGGCTGCGCGTGTTCACGCGGAAATCAGTGGAGCGGCGGGCTTTAGCCCGCCGAGCAGTGGTTAACGTCGGCGGGCTGAAGCCCGCCGCTCCACCAGATCCTGCGTCACACGAACACGTACTTCCTCGGCGGCTTCGACCCTGCCTCGTCCCAGATCACCCCTTCGAATCGCCGGCTGCGATCGGCGCCGTCGATGGCGATGAGGGTGAAGGTGGTGGAGGGGGTGCCGAGAAAGTGGTCGGGGGGAGCGGCGCGGACCACCACCACGAAGCGGCCACGCTCGATCGAGGCGCGACCCGCGCGCCACTCCGCGCGGGTCTGCTCGTTGATGATGACCACGTCACGCAGCGTTGTCGCGGGTGACGGGGCGGTACTCATTGAGGGTTGCAGCTCTCCAAAGCGGTCAATCCTTCAGGGTGGAAGGATAGACAGCCGCACAGGCTTCGCGCGGTCCAAAAAGAGACACAAAAGAGTCAGTCGCGCGCCAGGAACTCGAGGATGCGCTGGCGGTGCACGCTGATCGAGCGGCCGCTGGTCTCGATCAGGCCCGCGGTGCGGAAGCGCTGCATGAACGCGGTGATGCGCGGGCGCGTGGTGCCGACGATCTGAGAGAGCTCTTCGTGCGAGATGAGCTGGCCGAGGCGGAGGAACGCGCCGTCGACGGTGCCGAGCTTGTCGGCGAAGGTGAAGAGCACTTTCGCCAGTCGGCGTTCCGAGGCGGTGGTCACGAGGTCGAACACCGCGATCTGCCGCTCGGCGAGCCGACCGGCGACGTGGCGCAGCAGCGAGTCGTGTGCGGACGCGCGCTCCACCGCCGCGATGAACTCGCGGCGGGATGCGCGGCGCACTACGGTCGGACGCATCGCGATCGCGCTCTCGAAGCGTTTGCCGTCGCCGGTGAAGCACGATTCGCCGAACACCTCGCCTGCCGTGTAGATGGCGAGCAGGCAGTCCTTCCCTCCGGCGGAAGCCATCGACAGCTTCACCTGACCCGAGTCGATCAGGTAGAGCGAGTCGTCCTCGTCCCCGGTCGCGTAGATCGATTGCTGAGCCTCGACGCGCAGGCGCGAATCCGCCCGTGAGTCGCGATCGAAGATCTCGCGGAGGGACGGTGCATGCGCTTGCGCGCGGCCGTCTATGGAAGGCATGTCCCCAAAGAGCAGCGATCGTAGGCAGCACGCATCGCCACGTCTGTTCAGAATTGAACATGCATTCCGATGCTGCGCGGCGGGCGACTACGCGCCGCAGAAAACCGCGCAATTTCATGCGCATACGCAATGCGCAGGCGGCGTTGCGCGCGTTTGTGCGCGCGGCGCGCAGCGGTGCTCGATGATGCACAGTGCCGTGCATTGCGCGGCGCAGTCCCCGCCTTGCAGGACCTATCCTGCGCACGCATTGACACCGAAAAAGGGAAGGGTTGATCTACGGAACGTGACCGCGCCGTTGCGCGGGCGTCATCGTTCTTTTGCGATCAATAGCGTGTCCGTAAACCACGCGCGCGCATCAGTCCACGAGTTGTAGATCGCGAAACCGCTGGCATTGGCAAGCGCGCTGAGCGTCGCGCTGTCGTGTTTGTACGAGCTCTCGGTATGGATGCTCTCGCCCTCCGCGAAATCGATCGTCAGTCGCAGACGGCCAATCTCCACCCGCTGCGTTTTCGTGCTGACGAGGTGCATCTCGACGCGGCCGTGCGTCTCGTCGTAATCCGCGCGATGCGTGAAGCTCTGCAGGTCGAAGTTCGCGTCGAGCTCGCGATTG
>DASVRB010000362.1:0-5442 GCA_036388835.1 Thermoanaerobaculia bacterium
GCGGGGTCGTGCGTGACGAGCACGATGGTCTGCCCGCCTGCCGCGACTTCTTCGAAGAGCTGAATGATGTCGTTGCCGGTCTTCTGATCGAGGTTGCCGGTCGGCTCGTCGGCGAGGATGAGCGACGGCTGGTTGACGAGCGCACGGGCGATGGCGACGCGCTGGCGCTGTCCGCCCGACAACTGGTTCGGGCGATGTTTGGCGCGATTGGCGAGGCCGACGCGCTCGAGCGCCTGCAGCGCACGCTCGCGACGCTCATCGCCGTCGACGCCGGCGTACAGCAGCGGGAGCTCGACGTTCTTCCAGATCGTTGCTCGCGGCAGGAGATTGAAAGTCTGGAAAACGAATCCGAGCTTCTTGTTGCGGATGCGCGCGAGCTGCTTGCCCGACATCGACGCGACGTCCTCGCCGTCGAGCCAGTACCGCCCCTCGCTCGGCGAATCGAGGCAGCCGAGGATGTGCATCAGCGTCGACTTGCCCGAGCCCGAAGGCCCGATGATCGACACGAACTCCCCCTTGTCGATCCGCACGTCGATGCCGCGCAACGCCTGCACCGCGTTCTCACCCGAGTCGTACGTTTTGACGATGCGCTCGAGCTGGATCAGCGACTTGTCCGACGCCGCCGCCGAAACGGGCGCGGCGTCGTCGGAGGTCGCGTGCTGCCACTGCTCGAATTTGAAGACTGCGCTCATTTGATTGCTCCGGATTCCGCTTCCGCTTTGCGTTGTCAGTTGTCAGTTGTCGGTTGTCTGTGATGTGTCGGGTGGCGCAAATGTGCAGACAACCATCACTGACAACCGACAACAACCACACGGCGCACTAGTCGTCGTTCTCTTCCTGATCCTTCTTCGACAGCGTCGGATCCTGGAGGGCGACTTCTTCGCCGGGTTTGAGGCCGCTCACGATTTCGACGTGGGCGTTGTCGGCGAGGCCGGTGGTGACGATGCGGCGGTCGAAGAATCGCTTCCACGCGTCTTTGTCTTCTTTGCCGTTTTTCTTCGCGTCGCCGTCTTTCTTCGCTTCCTGGGCGAAGACTTTCGGGTCGATCGTTTTCTTCACGTAGACGATCTCCTGATCGTCGCGCTTGAAGACCGATTCGACCGGGACGGTGAGGACTTTTTCCTTCTTCTCGCCGATCACTTCGATGTTGGACGTCATGCCGGAGCGAAGCTCGCGACCCTGCGAATCGAGGCGGATCTCGACGTCGAAGACGCGCACCTTGTCGTCGACGCGGACGGCGGGGGCGATGCGGTCGATCTTGCCGTTGAAGACGACCTTCGGATACGCATCGAGGGTGATGCGCACCGGCATGGCCACGCGGATCTTGCCGATGTCGACTTCGTTCACGCCCGCTTTCACGATCATGCGTGAGGTGTCGGCGACGGTGAACAGCACCGTGCCGGCGTTGAACGACGAGACGCCCGAGGTGATCGACTCGCCGATCTCGACGTCCTTCGTCAGCACTACGCCGTCCATCGGCGCGACGATGTTCGAGCCCTGGAAATTCGCGGCGGACTGGCCGATCGGGATGCCGCTCTTCTCGACGAGCGTGTACTTCTCGCGCGCCTTCTCGTAGTCCTGGCGCGCCTGGAGGAATTCGGTCTCGGCGTCGCGCGCCTGCTTCGGCGCGAGGAGGCCCTGGAGCAGCAGTTTGTTGTCCTGCTCCCAGTTCTTTTTCGCTTCGGAGAAACGGATCTCCGCGGAGGCGACGGAGTTCTTGGTGTCGGCGAGCGACTGCGCCTGGCCGAGGTCCGGCTCGACGCGCGCGAGCACCTGACCGCGGCGCACCACGTCGCCGTCGCGGTGGAGGATCTCGATGACTTTGCCGGAGATGGCGGACTTTACTTCCACCTTCACTTCCGGTTCGACCGTGCCGACTTCCGTCACCTTCACCTGCACGTCGGTGACTTCCGCCCTGGCCGTCTTCACCGGCGACTCCGGCAACTTCTGATCTTTCTGGCTTGCCTTGGTGGCAACTGTGCCGCCGATGACGGCCAGCAGCAGGATGATCGAGACGATCGTGACTTTCCGTTTCCGCTTCGCGCTCATGTGAATACTCCTCTTTTGTCTGAGGCTGTATTCGTGCGGGTGGGGAAATAGTTGCAGGCGGGGACGGCCGGCGCGCTGTTGTCGGTTGTCGGTTGTCAGTTGTCAGTTATCTGCGGCTCATCACGTTCGTCCGAGTTGTGCGGCTGACGAAACGTGTCGTCCAGGCGAGACTGCACAGACAACCGACAACAGACAACAGACAACCAAGTCACAACGCCCCAAACTGCTCCCTCGCATAAGCCGAAGCATCCACCTTCGCATGCGCCTGCGCGATCTTTCCTTCTTCGTCGATCAGGTAGGCGATGCGGCGCGCGTATTCGTCCGTGGGGGAGTCGGCGGCGCCGTATGCGAGGCCGATCGTGCGGTCGGTGTCGCAGAGGAGTGGGAACGGGAAGTTGTATTTCTCGGCGAAGCGTTTGTTCGCTTCCTGCGAGTCGAAGCTGACGCCGAGGACGCGGGTGTTTTTCTGCTGGTACTCGCTGTTGAGGTCCCGGAACCCGGAACCTTCTCGCGTTCAGCCGGGTGTGTCGGCTTTTGGATAGAACCAGAGCACGACTTTCTGTCCGCGCAGTTCGTGCAGGCGGACGTGATTGCCGTGGTGATCGAGTACGTCGAAGTCAGGGGCCTCCTGGCCGGGCTCGAGCATCTTTCCCTCCCCGCGGAAAATCGCTTTGACGATGCCTTTGATGGTCATGCCGGTATTGTAGGGACGCCGTGACGATCGACGAGTGGAATCAGCGTTACCGCACGCGCGACGCGCTCGATTCCGAGCCGGCGCGGCTGCTGCTGGATGCCGCGCGCGAGCTTCCGCCCGGCCGCGCGCTCGACCTCGCCTGCGGCGCCGGACGCAATGCTTTGTGGCTCGCGCGGAACGGCTGGGAAGTCGTTGCCATCGACGGCGCGGAGGAGGCCATTCGCCTCGTGCGCGAACAGCAGCCGCCGGTCGACGCGCGTGTGGCCGATCTCGAGAACGGTGAGCCGCTGCCGTTTGCGGACCGATCGTTCGACCTCGTGCTCATCCTCTATTACCTGCACCGCCCGCTGTTCGCCGAGGCCCGGCGCGTCGTACGCCACGGCGGCACGATCGTCGTGGCCGTGCGCACGAAAGGACGCTTCGCCATCGGAGAGGGAGAGCTGATGGAGCACTTTGAAGGATGCAACGTGCTCCATCACGAGACGGGCGAGATCGAAGAGTTGATCGTGAAGATTTAATTTGGAGTGCGGCGACGCCAGTCGCCGCTTTCACTCCGCACGCGAGGGAAAGCGGTGGCTTGCGCCACCGCACTCCAAACTACGGCAGTTTCTCCAGATCGCCGGCCACGATCACGTGCAGCCGTTCCGGAAAGAGGTACTTGCGCGCGGCGGCGTTCACTTCGGCCTTCGTCACCGCGCGGATGCGCGACGGGAACTCGTCGAGGTAGCGCGGGCCGAAGCCGAATTTCTCGGCGTTCACCAGCGACGTGGCGATGCCGGCGTTCGAGCCGAGGCCGACCTGATAGTTGCCGGCGAAGAAGCTCTTCTGCGCTTCCACTTCCGCGTCGGTCACCCCTTCGCGTCCGAACTTTTCGATCTCTTCGCGCGTCGACTGCATCGCTTTGGCGAGGTTCTGCGGTGCGACGTTGACGTTGACGAGCCACATGCCATCGAGCATGTCGCTGTTGTAGAAGCGCGACTGGAGGTTGTACGACAGCCCCTCGGTGTCGCGAACGCGCTTGCCGATGCGCGACGACAGCGACGTCTGGCCGAGGGCCGCGTTCGCGATGAGGGCGGCCTCGTAATCGGGATCGCTGCGACGAAGGCCGCTCGCCGTTCCCATCACGATGTTCATGTTCGCCTTGCCGCGCATCGTCACCACCTCGCGCGCGCCCTTCTCCGCGGGCGTGGTGCGCGGGAGCTGAGCCCACGAGACGCGCTCCCCTTTCGCGACGCCGCCGAGGTGCTTTTCGACGAGCGCCAGCGTCTTTGCCGTGTCGACGTCGCCGACGATCGCGAGGATCAGTCCGGAGCCGCTGTAGCGCGCCGCGTGAAATGCGCGGAGATCCTCGACCGTCGCGGCGTTCGTGCTCGCGACGAGCTTCGCGCGGCCGGCCGCGTAGTACGGATGGTTCTCGCGGTAGACGAGCTGATTGAGTCGCTCCATCGCGCGCGCCGACGTGTTGTCGTCATTGCGCAGGTAGTCGTTCTCGAGATCCGCCTTCGCCTTCGCCAGCTCGTCGGCGGTGAAGGCGGGGTTCTTCAGCTCGTCGGCGATGACGTCGAGCAGCAGCGGGAGATCGCGGGCCATGCCGTTCGCATTGATCCACGCTTCGTTGAGCGTCGTGTTGTACGAGCGCGTCGCGCCGACGTCATCGAGCAGCTTGCCGATCGCTTCTTTCGTGCGCGACTTCGTGCCGCGCGCCAGCATCTTCGAGACGAGCGCCGGGATGGCCGGTTTGCCCGCGGGCGCGGCAATGTCGCCCGCGAATGCGATGCCGCGAATCGCAACGGTGGGCACCGCGCGGTTCTCGACCACGTCGACGATGATGCCGTTCGACAGCACGCGACGGGTCGTGCGCTGCGCAAACGTACGCGCGGCGGTTTTCGCCGCCGGTTTCAGCGTCTTTTGTGGAGCGGCGGCCGCTTCGTCCGCCGTCTTCTTCACTGCGTTTGACGTTTCGGTGGCCGAGCCGGCCACCGCTCCACTGGATGCGGTCTGCGCCGCTTTCGGCGTTGCCGGTACGAACCAACCGACGGTCGCGCGGTCGGGCACGAGATACGCCGCGGCGGCCCGCTTCACGTCGGCCGCGGTCACGGCGTTGATGTTGTCGACGTAAGTGAGGAACCACTTCCAGTTCGTCGAAGCGATGCTCTCGCCGAGGCTCGAGGCGTAGTTGTACGTGCCGTCGCGGCTGCGGATGATCGACACTTCGATCTGCTGCTGCGCGCGCTTCACTTCTTCATCGGTGACGCCGTTCGCGACCACTTCCGCCACCGCGGCCTTGATCGCTTTCTCCACTTCCTCGTGCGTTTTGCCGCTCGCCGCGGTGGCGTCGATGAGCAGCGGATAGGGATCGCGCAGCGTGAAGTTGTTCGCCTGAACGTTCGTGGCCAGACCCTGATCGACGAGCGCGCGGTAGAGGCGCGAGTTGACGCCGTCGGCGAGGATCGACGTCAGCACTTCGAGCGGCATGAAGTCGGCGTGCGTCGCGGCCGGACGCATGTAGCCGATCATGACCATGCCGACGGTGCCGGGGCGCTGCACGACGGTGCGGCGCTCCCCTTCCTGCGGCGGCTCGACGGTGATGACCTGCGGGATAGGGCGATCGCTTTTCTTGAAGCCGCCAAACTCGCGATCGAACATCGCCAGCGCCTGCTCCGCATCGAAATCACCCACCAGCACGGCCTCGGCGTTAT
>DASVRB010000363.1:0-3375 GCA_036388835.1 Thermoanaerobaculia bacterium
CCAGTCGCCGCTTTTTCTGCTGGAACGAGTGAAAGCGGCGACCGGCGTCGCCGCACTCCAAATATGATCGCAGCATGAGCGCATTAATCATTGTGGACATTGAAGTGACCGATCCGGTGCAGTACGAGGAGTACAAGCGCCTGGCTTCGGTGTCGATCACCGCGCATGGCGGGCGTTATCTCGTTCGCGGTGGTGCGAGCGAGGTGCTGGATGGCGACTGGACGCCGCGGCGCCTCGTGGTGCTGCAGTTCGACTCGGTCGAGCAGGCGAAGGCGTGGCGCGCGTCGTCCGAATATGCGGAAGCGAAGAAGGTGCGCGAGCACTGCGCGCGCTCGAACATGATCGTCGTTGAAGGGGTGTGATTGTTGTCGGTTGTCGGTTGTCTGTCCCGAGAGGTGTTATGGGTTGTCAGTTGTCGGTTGTCTGTGCTTTTTCGTCCAGGCGATACCCGGCAGACAACTGATAACCGACAACTGACAACAAGATTCACCCGGTATTTCTCATCCCCGCCGCGATCCCGTTCACCGTCGCAATGAAGGCGTCGCGTAATGCGTCGTCGGGCGATTGGCGCAGGCGGCGGAGGATTTCGGCCTGGACGACATTGATCGGGTCGACATACGGATTACGGACGTCGATCGAGCGCCGCAGAGCGTGATTGGTTTCGAGCAGGCGTTCGTGGCCGGTGACGCGCTGCACCAGTGCCACTGTGCGAAGGAGACGGTCGCGCAGTGATTCGCCGAGGTTGCGGAGGTCGTCGGGTACGAGCAGTCGATCGTAATAGGCGGCGATGCGCGCTTCTGCTTTCGCCAGCACCATCTCGATCAACTCGATGGTCGATCGGAAGAACGGCCACTCCTTCATCATCGCCGCGACCGTCGCTTCATCGCCCGATTGCAGCGCGTCGTCGACGCCGAGCCATGACGGCAACAGCAGGCGGTTCTGCGTCCAGGCGAATTGCCATGCAATCGCGCGCAGCGATTCGACGCCCGATTTCTTCGCGCCGCGGCGCGCGGGGCGGCTGCCGATGTTGATCGCGCCGAGCTCCACTTCCGGCGTCGCGGCGCGGAAATAGTCGACGAACTCCGGCGTCTCGTAAACCATCGCCCGATAGCCGTGCGCGGCCGCGTCGGACATTCGCTGCATTGCGTCGCGCCATTCGTCACGCGGCGCCGGCGAGGGGGCGAGCGTGGCGTCGAGTGTGGCGGTGGTGTAGACCTCGAGCGTACGCAGGGCGATGCCGACCAGGCCGAATTCCGCCTGGATCATTTCGCCCTGCACGGTCACGCGCAGACGGCCGTCGACCGATCCCGGCGGCTGCGAGGCGATGGCCAGATACGTCGGTCCGCCGCCTCGTCCGACGCTGCCGCCGCGGCCATGGAACAGCGTCAATTCGACGTTCGCGTCGCGGCATGCGGCCACGATCTGTTCCTGCGCCTGGAACAGCTCCCACGCCGCGGTGAAGCGGCCCGAATCTTTCGAGGAGTCGGAGTAGCCGACCATCACTTCCTGCCGCCCGCCGATCGACTGGCGATACGCATCGATGCGCAACAGCTTAGACATCGTCTCGCCGGCGCGTCGCAGATCGGCGATGGTCTCGAACAGCGGCACGATGCGCAGCGGCTCGGCGATGGCGGCCTCTTTCTGCAGCAGCGCCACGGCCAGCACGTCGGACGGATTGCTGGCCATGGTGATGACGTACGCACCCGATGAATCGCGCGGGATTTTCGCAATCGCGAGGAAGGTCTCGAGATCGTCACGCGCATCGTCATCCAGCTCGAGATCGCGCGGAATCAGAGGCCGCCGCGAACCGAGCTCGCGGAGCAGGAACTCGACGCGCTGCTCTTCGTTCCACTCGGCAAAACTGCCCAGTCCCAGCGCCATGGTGATGGCATCGAGCAGCGCCGTATGACGCGCGGAATCCTGCCGCACGTCGAGCCGCACCAGCGTCAATCCGAACGCACGCACGCGCCGGATGAGATCGAGCAGCCGCCCGTCCGCGATGATCCCGTTCCCGGTCGCATGCAGCGAGCGATGACAACGCATGAGCGGCTCGAGCAACTCGTCCGCATGATGCAGAACCGGCGCGCCACTCAGCGCCCACTCCCGCCAGCCGTCGGGTTTGGTCAGCGCCTGTTCGATGGAGACGCGCGTCGCGAGCAGGCGGTCGCGGAGTTCGCGGAGAAGCGCGCGATACGGTTCCTCGCTAGCGCGGTTCCTCGGTTCCTCAGTACCTCGGTTCCTCTCTTCGACTGCGTCCGGGTCGCGTTCACTCGAACGGCCCAGTTCCGAGTCCCCCCGAGGAACCGAGGCACCGAGGAACCGAGGAACTAACTCCCCCGACCCCGCATGCATCGAAAGCTCCGACCGCAGCGCATCCACTTCGCGGTGATACAGGTCCGCGGCGACCCAGCGCGCGAGGAGGCAGGCGTTGCCGGTGACCGCGGCCGTGACGTTCGGATTGCCGTCGCGATCGCCGCCGATCCACGAGCCGAATCGGATCGGTGCGGCGTCGAGCGGCAGCGCGCGTTTCGTGTGCGTGCGCAGTGCGTCGTCGAGCGTGCGGAGATAGCGCGGCAGCGCGTCCCACACCGTCTGTTCAAAGATGAAGAGGCCACCCTTCACTTCGTCGAGCGGCGTCGGACGGGTGTGGCGCACTTCGTCCGTTTCCCACGCCGAGGTGATCTCGCGCCGCAGCTCGTCGATCGTCTCGCGCTGCTCCGGGATGGTGAGGTCTCCACGATCGCGGCGCGCCAGCAGTTCGCCGATCCTGGTGTATTTCTGCAGTAGCGTCCTCCGCACGACCTCGGTGGGATGTGCGGTCAACACCAGCTCGATCTGCAGCGCGGCGATGCTGTCGAAGAGCTGTTCTTCCGTGATGCCCTGCTCGCGCAGGCGCAGCATCACTTCGTCGAACGAGCCCGGCTGCGGCCGCGCGTCCGCATGCCGCTGGTATTCGCGGCGCCGGCGCACGCGGTGATGCTGCTCGGCCACGTTCGCCAGACTCAGAAAATGTGCGAACGCCCGCGCCACCGGCAACGCGTCCGCCGTCGGCCTGCTCGCCAGCAGCTCCGCGAGCTGATGAAAGTCCTCCGCATTACCGGCCCGTCCGCTCTTCGCCAGCGCCCGCACCCGCTCGACCATCTCGAACAGCTCCTTCCCCTCCTGCGCGCACAGCGTCTGTCCAAGCAGATCGCCGAGGAGGTGGACGTCATCGCGGAGAGGCTGATCGGAGAGATCGGGCATGATGGGAGTGTATGCGCGATGCCGCGCGCGGCATGGGAACGACGAGGGGCCTCCGGCGGCTGGGGCCACGGGCCCCAGACCCCGTTTGGTTGGCCTAGCCTCCGCGACTCTGTCGCGAGATCCGAGGCTGTG
>DASVRB010000364.1:0-11264 GCA_036388835.1 Thermoanaerobaculia bacterium
ACGCGCGAGCCGATCGATCCGGTGCGCTACATCTCGAATCGCTCGTCAGGAAAGATGGGCTATGCGATCGCCGAAGCGGCGCGGCGCCGCGGTGCGACGGTCACGCTCGTTTCCGGCCCCACTTCGGTTGCCGTCCCGGCGGGCGTCGAGCTGACCCGCGTCAGCACCGCGCGCGAGATGCATCACGCCGTCATGGCCGCCGCGCCGCATCATCAGGTCGTGATCAAAGCCGCCGCGGTGGCCGACTTCGCGACGACCAGCGTGGCCGACCGCAAGATCAAGAAGTCGGAAGACGCGAACGAGCTGACGCTGACGCTCACGAAAAATCCCGACATCCTCGCGGACGTGGCGCGCCTCTCGCCGCGCCCGTTCATCGTCGCGTTCGCGGCGGAAACGAATTCGGTCGAACAGAACGCGCGCGAGAAACTGCAGCGCAAAGGCGCCGATCTCATCGTCGCGAACGACGTCGCGGACGCCTCGATCGGCTTCGACTCCGAGCAGAACGAAGTGCTGGTCATCGCCCGCGACGGCTCGACGACGCGCATCGAAAAAGCGGCGAAGAGCGTGATCGCCAACCGCTTGCTCGATCTCGTCGTGGCGCGACTGCGCTCCGCGTAGATCAGGGAACGACGGGAGGCCTCCGGCGGCCGGGGCCAACGGCCCCGGACCCCTTTGGTGGGCCTAGCCTCCGCGACACAGCCTCGTATCTTGCGACAGAGTGTCGCGGAGGCTAGGCCAACCAGCGGGTCCGGGCCCGCGGCCCGGCCGCCGGAGGCCCCGCGTCGTTTCTCCGTTTGTTCGTATCCATCACGCGCGGCGCTCGTCTACAGTAGATGCTCATCATGAAGCGGAATTGGATCAGCGCACTCGCTCTGCTCTTCCTCCTCCTCACTGCTGCCTCGCAGGCGCTCGCACAGCACGCGCGCGAATGCAGAGTCCCACGTCGTGACGAACCGTTCCCGATCGATCCCTTCGCGGGATTTTTCTCGGGGTCGAAGTTGGAACAGGTGCGCGCGGAGCTCGAACGGCTCACGCGTCAATACAACACCTCCATACCGGCTTGGGAAGCGCGCGCGAACGACGTGCGCCGCGGCATTCTCGAGGGCGCCGGACTCGATCCGCTTCCGGTGCGGCAGCGCATGGATCGGCGGACCCGCAACACGCTCTTCAAGAATGGCTACACGATCGAGAACACGGCGATCGAGATTTCGCCCGGCTACTGGCTCACCGGCAACTTGTACCGTCCGGTGGCGAGGAGTGGGAAAGTTCCGGCCATCGCGCACGCGATCGGCCACTTCAAGAAAGACGGCTGGCTGACGCGTACGCAGCCGGAGATGCAGGCGCGAGCCGGCCATCTCGCGCAGATGGGCGCCGTCGTCTTCGTGTACGACATGGTCGGCTGGGGGGAGACGCGCCAGGTGCCGCACTCGTCGCGACGTGCGCTGGCGCTGCAGCTCTGGAACAGCATTCGCGTCATTGATTTCCTGGTGTCGCTCCCGGAGGTCGATCCGACCAGGATCGCGATGATCGGCGCGTCGTCCGGCGGAACCCAAACGATCCTCGCCGCGGCGGTCGATCCGCGCATCGCGGTCAGCGTGCCGGTCGTCAAGATCACGGCGCTGACGGCGGGAGGCTGCACGTGCGAAACCGGCATGCCGATCCGCGAAGCGACCGGCACGAACAACGCCGAGATCGCCGCGCTCGTCGCTCCGAAACCGTTGTTGATCGTGACCGCCGGCGACGACGACACGAAGCATTTCCCGCTGCTGGAGTTTCCGTACATCCAGAACATCTACGGCCTCTACTCAGCCGAGGAGCGTTTCCGGAACGTGCATCTCGCGGATGAAGGCCACGACTTCGGCATCAATAAGCGAAAGGCGGTCTACGACTTCCTCGCCGAGCACCTCGGCCTGGACCGCATCCCGCTGCCGAACATCCCCTCGAAATATCCGGAGGATGTCGGCATCGAGCACAGTGACGCGCTGCGCGTCTGGACGGCCGGTTTTTACGGTCCGATGGACGGCGACTTCATGGTGGTCCTGCCGAAGACGCCGGTGCCGGGCTGGATTTACGACTAAGCAACGACCGGAGGCCTCCGGCGGCCGGGCCGCGGGCCCGGACCCGATGGTTGGCCCAGCCTCCGCGACACAGCGTCGTATCTCGCGACAGAGCGTCGCGGAGGCTAGGCCAACCTACGGGGTCCGGGGCCGATGGCCCCGGCCGCCGGAGGCCCCCGTCGTCCCTCATCGATGTACCGAGCGCCGGCGCTGCTACCGATAGCCCTCGCACTCCAGCAGATCTTTGTCCGTGATCTTCCAGTAGCTGTGGTCACCGCAGAGATCGACCTCTTCGATGATGCACTCGTCGCCGTCCTCGTCCACCACCTGAACGTCGTACAGGTCGCACGGGATGTCGGTCAGAGTCAGCGAGTCACCTTTCGCGAGCACCTCGTCCTCGAGCTGGTCCTCGCCCCATTCGGCGTCGTCGGAGGAAGAGAGGTAGATGTGGTGAATCTCCCACTTGCTCTGATTGATGATCTTCACCGTCGCTTTGCGCGCCGCGAACATCGGCGTGGAAATCGAGCAGAGGAGCAGCGCGGCGAGCGACAGCTTCGTCAGTCGTGTCTTCATTAAATTGTTCTCCTGATGGTGTTTGGACCGCGCGGAGTATAGACGATAATCGTGGCGATGACCCCGGACGTCCTCCACGAATTAGCGCTCCTCCGCGACCTCGGATTTACGCATCTCGACCTCACCATTCCGGCGCGCACGCCGGTGGTGGCGCACGCGTTCGCGCCCGACACCGCGGAGGTGCTTTCGGATTGGGACACGCTCGTTTCGACGGCCAAAGGCTGCACCGCCTGCAGGCTCGCCGGCACGCGCACGCAGGTCGTGTTCGGCACCGGCAATACGAACGCCGATCTGATGTTCATCGGTGAGGCGCCGGGGCGCGATGAGGACGAACAGGGGGAGCCGTTCGTCGGCCGCGCCGGCCAGCTCCTCACCGACATCATCAAAGCGATGAAGCTGACGCGCGACGACGTCTACATCTCGAACGTCATCAAGTGCCGCCCCCCCGAGAACCGCAATCCCGAGCCCGACGAGCTCGACGAATGCCGCCCCTACATCCGCCGCCAGATCGAGATGATCCGACCGAAAGTGATCGTCACCCTCGGCCGATTTCCACTGCAGTCGCTGACGGAGAAGGGCTATTCCATCTCCGCCGTCCGCGGCCAGTGGCTCGACTACAACGGCATCAAGCTCATGCCGACCTACCACCCCGCATACCTGCTCCGCACGCCTGCCGCAAAGAAGGATGTGTGGGCGGACATGAAGAAGGTGATGGCGGAGTTGGGGATTTCTTTTTAGTTCCTCGGGTTCCTCGGAGTTCCTCGGTGGCGCGCGCATCGCCCCACGTGGCATCCCGAGCGTAGTCGAGGGACCTGGGCGGGCGGGGCGCGACGCACATGCCTCGCGCGATTCCACCACCCAGGTCCCTCGACTACGCTCGGGATGACACGTGGAAGTCCTCCGAGGAACTGCGGCGCGCGGCGAAGCCGCTCGTTGACACACCCGCTACGCTAGCGCCGCCACATGCCTCGAGGAATCTCCGAGTACGCCGCGATTGCGATTCCGCTCGCGGTCCACGACACGTTCACGTATGCGATCCCGGCGTCGTTGCGCGATGCGGTGCGGCTCGGGTCGCGGGTGGAAGTGCCGCTCGGGTCGAAGCTGACGACCGGCTTCGTGGTGTCGCTGCTCGATGCGGCACCTGTCGAAGCGGCGAAGATGAAGCCGATTCGCTCCGTCCTCGACGAAGACGAGCCGGCGCTGATTCCGGAGATCATCGACCTCTGTCGCTGGGCCTCTGAGTATTACCTCGCGCCTCTCGGCGAGATGCTGCGCGTCGCGCTGCCGGCGAACATGGCCTCGCGCGGTCGGCGTCAGGCGTCGCTGGTCGCGTCGACCGATGACGTCGAACGCGCTCTCGCGCAGAAGCAGATCGTCGAGGCCGACCTGACGTTGGTCGCGGAGCTCGCGAAACGCCCGCTGCCGGTGGCGACGATTTACGACGAGATGAAGATCGGCCGCGCGAGCGTCGAACGTTTGCGCGACGCCGGGATCATTGCGATCGGCGATCGCTTCCGTGACGCGGAAGGAGTTCGCTACGACCGCTTCGTGATGCTCGAGAGCGATCCGGGCGGCTTGACCGCGAAGCAGCAGGTCGCCGTCGAGCTACTGCAGACGCGCGGCGGCGAGTTGTCGGTACGCGCGCTCGAGCATGGCGGCGTCACTGCGGCCGTGTTGTCGGCGCTCGTGAAGAAGCAGGTGGTGCGCATCGAACGGCGACCGCGACGCCACACACTGGACGCATTTCTTGCGGGACTCGACAGCGCCGGGGCGGGGGAGATCCACTACTCCGAAGAGCAGCTCGCCGCCATCGCCGCGGTCAAGAACGGCATCGGCGATTTCGCGCCATTCCTGCTGCAGGGCGTGACCGGCTCCGGCAAAACCGAGGTGTACATCGAGTTGATGCGGGAAGTCGTGAAGCGCGGCGAACAGGCGTTGCTGCTCGTGCCCGAGATCTCGCTCACGCCGGTATTCGCGGCGCGACTCAAGGAACGCTTCGGCGACCGCATCGCCATCCTGCACAGCAGTCTCTCCGCGAGCGAGCGTTACGACCAATGGTGGCGCGCGCGGCGCGGCGAAGTGGACGTGGCGATCGGCCCACGCTCTGCGCTCTTCACCCCATTCCAGCGCCTCGGCCTGATCGTCGTCGATGAAGAAGGCGACTCCGCGTACAAGCAGGAAGAGACGCCGCGCTACAACGCGCGCGATCTCGCGGTCGTGCGTGCCGCCAACCGCAAGATCCCGGTGGTTCTCGGCTCGGCCACGCCGTCGCTCGAATCGCGCGAGAACGCCGCGCGCGGCAAATACACGCTGCTCTACATGAGGAGCCGCGTCGAGGAGCGGCCGCTACCCGAAGTAGAGCTCATTGACTTGCGCAAAGAGCGCGCGGAAAAAGAAGACAAAGGCTTCGTCATCTTCAGCGGCCGTTTGAAAGAAGCGCTGCGCGAGACGTTCGACGCGAACGAGCAGGCGATCATCCTGATGAACCGGCGCGGCTATGCGCCGTATCTGCTCTGCCGCGAATGCGGACATGAGTTTCGCTGCAACGACTGCAGCGTGACGCTGACCGTGCATCGGCGCAGCAACGCGCTGATCTGCCACTACTGCGCCGCGAGCAAAACCATCCCCTCGCATTGCCCGCTCTGCAAAGGGGAGGTGCTGCAGCCGATCGGCTTCGGCACCGAGAAAGTCGAAGAGCGTTTTCGCCGCGATTTTCCTGAGGTTCCGGTGGAAGTGCTCGACCGCGACTCGACGCGCAGGAAGGGCTCGATGGTGGCGATCCTCGACCGTTTTCGGCGCGGCGACACGCGTGCGCTCATCGGCACGCAGATGCTCAGCAAAGGGCATCACTTCCCGCGGGTGACGCTCACCGGCGTATTGAACGCCGACTCGATCCTCGGCTATCCCGACTTCCGTTCGGCCGAGAAAACGTTCTACCTCCTGACCCAGGTCGCGGGCCGCTCCGGACGCGGTGAGCTGCGCGGAAAGGTGATGATCCAGACCGCGTTCCCGACGCATTACGCGATCCAGCACGCGCTGCGGCACGACTACGACTCGTTCTTCGATGCGGAGATTCAGTTCCGCAAGACCTTTCACTATCCGCCGGTCACGTCGATGATCGCGATCCTGCTGCGCGGCGAGAACCTGACGGACGTCGAGCACGCATCGCGCGAGTGCGGACGGATGCTCGAGCAAGCGGTCGAGCCGCTCACCGGCACGCGCGTGCAAGGCCCCGCTCCGGCGCCGGTGGCGCGCATCAAAGGCGTGTGGCGATTTCAGATCCTGCTGCGCTCACCGCAGCGGACGAACCTCCGCCGTGCAGTCGAGGCGGTGGTGTTGCCGCGCAAGTGGAAAGGCGTGGAAGTGGTGATCGACGTCGACCCGCTGAACATCCTCTGATGCGCGTGCTCTTCGTCTCGCGCTGGAAGTTCAATCCGTATCAGAAGCGGCTGGTCGCGGAGTTGCGCGCGGCAGGTGTCGAGGTGATCGAACGCGATTTCGATGCGGCGTCGCGCGCCTCGACGATCGCCGAAGAACGGCCCGACGTCCTGCACCTGCAGAACATCCACGCCGGCCTGCGGTCGATTGGCAGCGTCGTCCGCTTCATGCACGCGCTGCTCGTCACGCGGATTGCGCGCGTGAAGGTCGTCTGGACCGTGCACGATCTGCAGGACCACGATAACCGCACTCCGCGCCTCGACGCGATGACCTCGAAGTTCACGTCGCGCTTTGCCGACGCGCTGATCGTCCACTGCGATGCCGTCCACGCGCTGGTGCGCAACGCGAACGTCACCACCATTCACCATGGTCAACTGATTGACGAATATCCGAATCACGTCAGCCGCGGCGATGCACGTCGCGAGCTCGGCCTCGGGCACGACGATTTCGTGTTCCTGCTCCTCGGCTGGATCCGCGCGTACAAAGGCATTGCCGATCTCATCGACGCATTCGAACGGCTCGAACTGCCGGGAGCGCGATTGCTGCTCGCCGGCAGCGCCGCCGAGGATGAGTTGCGGATGCTCGTCGTACGGCGGGCCAGCGCGAATGCGCGCATCCTCTTTCATCCCGGTGCCGTCGACGCGGAGCGCGTGCAGCTCTACCTGAACGCGTGCGATGTCGTCGTGCTGCCGTATCGCCGCATCCTCACCTCGGGCGCACCGATCCTGGCGATGTCGTTCGCGAAGCCGTGCATCGCCGTGCGGCGTGGCTGCATGGATGCGATGCTCGATGAGGAAGGCTCGTTTCTGTACGAGCCCGACGCAGCCGACGCGTTACTGCACGCGATGCAGCGGGCGTTTCGCGAGCGCGAGTCGCTCGAAGCGATGGGTCGGCACAACCTGCAACGTGTGGCGAGTTGGAGGTGGGATGAGATTGCGGCGCAGACGATCGGCGTCTATCGCAGCGTGCTCAGGCCATCGGCTCGCGGCGCAGCGGCTCGTTGAGCTGCACCAGGCCTTCGTAGATCTGCTCGTCGATGGACGGATCGATTTCGCGCACGAGAGTCAACGCGCGCTGCACGTGCTGCAGCACCGAAAGCACCGCCGCCCAGAGCGGCTCGGAGTGCGAGCGCTCGAACGTGTGGAAGGGAAGGCGCTTGCCGAACGTGTCGGTGTCGGTGGAGTTCAGCGCCGCGATCGCTTCGCCGATCGCCCACTGCAAGCGGCGGCCGAGCTCGTTCGGCGGATGCGGATGACCGCGATGCCGGCGGGCGATGTCGGTGACGCGGTCGAGCGATTTGCAGAGCGAGCGAAAGGCAGCTTCGAGCGCGGCGTGACGCGGGTCGCTCGCGGGAAGATCGGCGTACGGACGCCAGAGCTTTTCGACGTTGCGGCGGACGTCGCCGTCGAGCTTCTGCACGATCCACGGGATGCTCGGGATGTGGCGCATCCGCTCGTTGCGAGCGTGCGTTTCGAGTGACGGAACGTGCGTCTGTTCTTCAGTTGCCAGCATGGTTGTTTCTTTGTTAGGGTCACGGCCACATGAGCGCCGACCCGACGCAATTCGAAGAGCCGATCGTAAGAATCCGGCGTCGAATCGAAGAGCTTTCAGCGATGGATTCAGAGCCGGCAAGGGAAGTCGAGCTCGCCGATCTGCAGCAGAAGCTTACCAAAGTCTCCTCTGAAATTTATTCGAGCCTGACGCCGTGGCAGAAGACGCTCGTCGCCCGGCATCCGCAGCGCCCGTACACGCTCGACTACATCTCGATGCTGATCGAGGAGTGGTCGGAGATCGCCGGCGATCGCAAGTTCGCCGACGACCCGGCGGTCGTGGCGGGCTTCGGCCGTTTCCGCGGCATGGCGTGTTGCGTGGTCGGTCATCAGAAGGGCCGCAACACGAAGGACAAGGTCTACCGCAACTTCGGCCAGCCGCGCCCCGAGGGATTTCGCAAGGCGCTGCGGGTCATGAAGCTCGCCGAAAAATTCAAGCTGCCGATCATCAGCTTCATCGACACGCAGGGGGCGTATCCCGGCATGGGCGCCGAAGAGCGCGGCCAGGCGGAGGCGATCGCCGTCAACCTGCGTGAGATGGCGGCGCTCGAAGTGCCGGTGATCGTGGCGGTGATCGGCGAGGGCGGCAGCGGCGGCGCGCTCGCACTCGGCGTCGGCGATCGCGTGCTGATGCTCGAGCATGCGGTCTACTCGGTCATTTCGCCCGAGGGGTGTGCGGCCATTCTCTGGAAAAACTCGTCCGCTGCGCCGGATGCGGCCGCAGCGATGAAAATCACCGCGCAGGATCTGAAGAGATTCGGGATTATCGACGAGATCGTTCCCGAACCTGCCGGCGGTGCGCACAGCGACGCGAACGCCGCCGCGGAGTTGCTCGCCGCGCCTCTCGAGCGCGCCATGCGCGACCTCGCCAAACTCCGTCCACCGCAGTTGCTGGAAGAGCGGTATCGGAAGTTTCGGAAGATGGGAGTATTTGAGCGGTAGTGGGCGCCGTTTCGCGCGAGGCGAAGGGGCCGTCCGATGAATGAAGAACGCAGAACGCAGAATGAAGAATTGAGAAACGCGCAGCGAATGTAGTTCGAACGCTTTCTAAATTCTTCATTCTGCGTTCTGCGTTCTTCATTCATCTCTCGAGACCTCCACTCGACGACGCTCTACCAACCGTAGAGCGCACCCTTCCACCTGCTACTCTCATCAAGTGATCCACGACCTCTGGACGCTCACGCCGGCACCTCCGGACAATCCGCGGATTCCGGTGGCGAATGCGACGATGCGGTCGCTCTTGATCCGGCGCGGGGTCTCGGATGAGGAGTCGTTCCGCCGCTTCGTGGCGCCGGCGATCGGCGACCTGCACGATCCGGCCACCATTCACGGGATGGATCACGCGTGCGAGCGGATTGCACGGGCGGTGCGCGACAAAGAGGCGATCGTCATTTACGGCGATTACGACGTGGACGGCGTGACGTCGATCGTGCTCCTGCAAACGGTCTTGCGCTCCCTCGGCGCGGATGCTGGCTTCGTCGTTCCGCACCGGCTGGTCGACGGCTACGGCCTGAAGATGGAAGTGCTCGAGCGGGTGCTCATCGAGCGCAACGTGAAGCTCGTGATCACGGTCGATTGCGGCATCACCAGCATCGAGCCGGTGCGTCACGCTATCGAGCGCGGCATCGACGTGATCATCACCGATCACCATCTGCCGCCCGAGGCACTGCCCGACGCCGCGGCGGTGCTGAATCCGAAGCAGCCGGGCTGCGACTATCCGTTCAAGGAGCTGGCGGGCGTCGGCGTGGCGTTCAAACTTTGCTGCGAGCTCATTCGCCGTTTGACGCCGCCGAGCATGCGCAAGATCTCGATCGACTCGCTGCTGAAGATCGCGGCGATCGGCACGGTCGCGGACGTGGCGCCCCTCATCGGCGAGAACCGCACCATTACGTCCCTCGGCCTGGCGGGACTTGCGGACGTGCGGAATCCCGGATTGCGTGCGCTCCTGAAGCGGCTCGGACTAGCCGGACGACCTCTACGATCCGTAGACGTCGGCTTCAAAATCGGGCCGCGAATCAATGCCGCGGGGCGCCTTGCCTCGGCGAACACAGCCATCGATCTCTTTGCCGCGACGAATGAAGAGGCGGCGTGGGAGATCTGCGCGGAGCTCGACCGGATGAATGCGGAGCGGCAGCAGATCGAAGTGCTGGTTCGTCAG
The DNA here is from genome assembly GCA_036388835.1 of Thermoanaerobaculia bacterium. Classification (GTDB taxonomy): domain Bacteria; phylum Acidobacteriota; class Thermoanaerobaculia; order Gp7-AA8; family Gp7-AA8; genus QHVT01. The sequence goes on from DASVRB010000364.1 coordinate 9,777, forward strand.
TCCGCCGAGGAGCAGATCAGGGGTGGCGAGCGCGTGCTGATCCTGGCAGGCGAGGGATGGCATCGCGGCGTGCTCGGTCTGACCGCCGGACGGATCGCGCAGCGATATCACCGGCCGGCGCTGGTGATGACGATCGAAGGCGGTCAGTGCGTCGGCTCGGGACGGAGCATTCAGACGGTCGACCTGCACAGCGAGCTCGACGCGGTGTCGGATCTCTTCACGCATTTCGGCGGACATGAATTCGCGTGCGGCTTTTCGCTGCCGGCCGCGAACCTCGAGGCGCTGCGGCAGCGTCTGCGGGAGCGCTTCGATGCATTCGCAGAGGACACCTTTCGTCGCGAGGCGCGCGTCGACGCGGAGCTCACGCTCGCCGACGTTGACAGCGAGTTCGTCAAAGCGCACGAGATGCTCCAGCCGTTCGGCGCCGGCAATGCGCAGCCGCTGTTCGCGGTGAAAGGGGTGAGCGTGACCGGCACGCGCACCTTCGCCGAGGATTGCTGCGAGCTGACGCTCGAAGACGCGACCGGGCGCGCGATTGCGGTGCTCTGGCCGAGCGCCAAACAGCTCGCGCCGATGCTCACGCGGCCGGTCGACCTGCTCGTACACGTCGAGCCCGACCGCTACAGCGGCGCGCGGTTGAACGTGGTCGACGCGCGAGTAGCTTGAGCATTCGCCGCGCAGCGGGCGGAATCGTACGTTCGTGCGGAACGAATTGAGGGGAGGGCATGTTACGTCGACGAACATGCAGCGCTCCGTCCGTGTCCTCCGTATTGCGCTGCCGATCGCATTCATCGCCTTCGTAGCGCTGCTCGTGCGGAGCTGGAACGATACCGGCGGCCGCTCCCGGCGTCAGCCGAGCGAGGCCGTCACCTCGAACCTGCGTCCGACCGACGAGCCGATCGTCGAAGGGCGCGCGTTTCGCGACGTGCAGACGATCGGCGGACGTGTCGTGTCCGAGATCGCGGCCACGCGTCTGGTCTCGTTCAAATCGGGCTGGACGACACTCGAGGGGGTGACCCTGGTGATCCATCGGCAGAACGGTTTGAAGTACGTCCTGTCGTGCCCCGAGGCGCAGTTCAACAGCCAGACGAAGGCCGCTTTCGCCAAAGGCGGCGTGCGCGTCACCTCCACGGACAACATGGAGATCAAGACCGCGGAGATCAAATACGACGGCGTCCGTCTGTCGAACGACATCCCGGTCGAGTTCAAAGTCGATCGCTGGAACGGCAAGGCCGGCGCGCTCGATCTCGACGTCGCGAGCGAGACGCTGCGGTTGCACAAGACCGTCGACGCGACCATGGCGCCGATCCTCCCGACCGAGCAGGCCATGAACCTCTCGGGCACCGAAAGCATCTTCAAACGCGCCGAGAACATCGTGGAGTTTCATCAGCGGGTGAAGATGGACCGCGGCGCCGAGAGCCTCCGTTCCGACTTCATGGTCGGCCGCTTCACGCAGGACCGGAAGCAGATCGTCGGCCTCGAAGGGCG
>DASVRB010000365.1:0-45378 GCA_036388835.1 Thermoanaerobaculia bacterium
GCGGGACGTCGTCTATCAGGCCCTCGGCGTGCTGGCCACCGGCATCTTCGCCATCGACCGCTCCAGTCCTCGGTGGCAGACCGACGTCGAGGCGCCGCTGAGCCGGACCATTGCACGCGCGAAACTGGTGATGCCGCGCAATCTCGTGGCGGCCGCCTTCTACACGTTGAGCGATGACAACGGTCTCGCCGCGAGCCCCGTCTCACGGGGTGCTCTCCGCATCGGCGTCAACGCCGTCGACTGCGAGTGCTCGACCCAGGATTCGTGGTGCCCGGAGCCACTGGTCTGTCAGGGGCGCCGTCCCGGCGCGTTCTGCACGCCGGTGCCGTCGTACAACTGCGGCCCGTTCTTCACGTTCGCCTGCGACGGCATGTGCGTCTGAAGATTCGCTGAGGTTCTCTCGCGGGGGACAGGCGTGATCGCCTGTCCTCCACCTCTATTTATGAGCCGGCGGCGCCGCAGAGCGCGCCGATGACCAGACCGGTCGCGATCTCCGGCCAGGTGTGGCGGGAGAGGTAGTGGCGCGACCAGGCGATCGCGGCCACGAACGGAATCGCGCCGAACGCGGCGGCAGGGTAGCCGCGGACGAGCGCGACCGTGCAGAACGCCGCGAACATCATGTGCATCGAGATCTTGAGGAAGCGATTGCCCGCCAGCCCTGCCGCGAACATCACGGCGCCTGCGGCGATGCCGCGCATCAGCTCCGCGCTCGCGCCGAGGAGATAGAGAAGGATGGCGGTGACGAGAAGGAGAGGAAAGCCGGCGTAGTAGACGCCGGAGCGCTGGTCATGACGCGAGACGTCGACGTCGCTCCAGGCGCCACGGCGGACGTTGCGGATGATGATCGCGAGCAGCGGCACGGACGTGCTCGCGGCGACGACGGCCGACCAGAAGAGGCTGCGTGTGACAGCCGCGACGGTGATGGGAATCAGGAAGAACGGGTGGCCCACGACGGAGATCGCGCGGGCGAGGGCGGCGAACCGGCCGGGAGGGCCGGCGGGTGAAGGACAGGCGCGAGGGCCTGTCCTCCACATCACTAACGTGCCGCTTTCTTGATCGCGCCGGAGCGGATGCAGCGGGTGCAGACCTGCATACGCTTGACGGCTGCGCCAACCATCACGCGGACGCTCTGCAGATTCGGCATCCAGCGGCGGCTGGAAACGTTGTGGGCATGGCTGACACGGTTTCCGAAAACCGGCGCCTTGCCGCAGACTTCGCACATCTTGGCCATTCTTGACTCCCCTTGTTCACTTCGCAGCGGCGGGCGGAACCGCACCGCTGCCGATTCGTTCCGGCGATAAGCGAAAGGCGTGAATTGTAATCAGGCGTCCCGCCTCGCGCAAGCAAAGACGCTTGCGGACGCCGTTTAAGTCCGCGTCACCGCTTCACTTATCCAAATCCTGCCGAGTTGACAGGTGAAATTAAACGTTGTAATTTCGCTCAACCTTTCTACATCCGGCCGGAGCCTGTGAGAAGTGAGTGAGATGGATGGGGTGAGCGGTGTTCTTCTCAAAGAGCAAAAATGTCGTAGGCCTTGATATCGGCTCCTCAGCAATCAAGTTAGTCGAGCTGAAGGAGAAGAAGGGCGGGAACTACTCGCTCGTGAAGCTCGGAACCGAGCGGCTCTCGCCGGAGGCCATCGTCGATGGATCCATCATGGATTCGTCCATGGTGGTCGATACGATCCAGCGGCTGAACACAGACCAGGGCGTGAAGAATTCCAATTACGCCACCTCTCTGTCCGGGCATTCGGTCATCATCAAGAAGATCACGCTCCCTGCGATGTCGCCTGAAGAACTGGCGGAATCGATCCAGTGGGAAGCCGAGCAGTACATCCCGTTCGACATCAACGACGTCAATCTCGATTACGTACCGCTGACCGCTCCCGGCGCCGGCGACAACATCGACGTGATCCTCGTCGCGGTGAAGAAGGAAAAGATCAATGACTATACGTCGGTGATCAGCCAGACGGGGAAGATGCCGGTGCTCGTCGACGTCGACGCGTTCGCCCTGCAGAACTGCTACGAGGTGAACTACGAGGTCGACGACGGAAAGGTGCTGGCGCTCGTCAACGTCGGCGCTTCGGTCACGAACGTAAACGTGCTCTCCGGGTCGACGTCGATGTTCTGGCGCGACATCACCTTCGGCGGCAATCAGTACACGGATGCGATCCAGCGCGAGCTGAGCCTCTCGTTCGAGCAGGCGGAAGAGCTCAAGCGCGGCCGTCCGGTGGCCGACTACACGATCCAGCAGGTCATCCCGATCCTCAACTCCGTCTCCGAGGACTTCGCGGGCGAGCTCCGCAAGACACTCGACTTCTTCACCGCCACCTCGGGCGCCGAGCGCGTCGACGAGATCGTTCTCGCCGGCGGCGGCTCGGGCGTGCTGAACCTCGACGCGATCCTCCGCGACAAGTTCGGCATCCCGGTGGCGATCATGGACCCCTTCCGGAAAATCAACGTCGACGAGAGCCAATTCAACCCCGAGGAACTGGCTGAGATCGCGCCGAGTATGGCGATCGCGGTAGGACTCGCCATGAGGAAGTTGGGGGACGCTTGATCAAGATCAATCTGGTGCGGGAAGGGCGGGCGGTCCGGGGAGCAGGAGCAGCTCCCACGGCGGCCGCGGTGTCGGGCGCTGCAGGCGGCACCAAGATCAACAACATCCTCATCGGGACGTTCCTCGTTCTGGGAATCGTCGCGGCGCTGGCGTACTGGTTCATCAACAAGCGCGAGCTGACCGAGCGGCAGGAAGTCGCCTCCCAGCGCGAAGCCGAGGCCACCAAGCTCGAGGCCATCATCAAAGAAGTCGAGGACTACCAGACGCGCAAGGACAGCCTCCAGCAGCGCATCGATCTGATCAACCAGCTCAAGCAGAACCAGAAGGGGCCGGTCCGGATCATGGACCAGATCAGCCGCGACCTGCCGGACCTGGTGTGGCTCGATTCGCTCGAGATCTCGAGCGGCAAAGTGTCGCTGTCGGGCCGCGGTCTCAATCCGAACGCGATCGCGCTCTTCATCGAGAACGTCAAGAACGACCCGTACTTTGAAGAGCCGCAGGTCGGCGCCGTGACGCAGGTCTCGGTCACTCCTCTGGTTTACGGATTCGACATGAACTTCGCGTTCTCGTATGCGCCGCGCACCGCTGTTCCGGCAGCAGGTGCGGCCGCTCCGACGACCACGACCGCGACGGCCACGCAGTAGCAGGAGAAGTCGATGGCGATCACTCTGGACGACAAACCTTGGTGGGTAGGACTGCTGGCGGGCCTCGGCCTCGCCGGCGTAGTCCTCTACGGCACCGAGACGCTCGCGGTCAAAGACATCAAGAAAGACATCACGCGCACCGACAAGAAGATCTCGGAGCTCGATCAGAAGATCTCGCAGGGACGCGCGGCGGAGCGGAAGCTCCCGCAGTTCCGTGAGGAAGTGAAGCGCCTCGAGCTCGAGCTCGAGAAGTTGCGCCGCATTCTCCCGTCGACCCGCAACACCGAAGAGATCATCAAGAAGCTCAAGTCGCTCGTCGATCAGGGCGAGTTCACACTGCGCCGCCTAGCCTTCCCGCCGCTGGGCGCCGGGTCGGAGACGTACGCCGAGTGGCCGATCGCCGTTGCGGTCGATGGCCGCTATCACGACCTCGCCATCCTCTTCAATCGCCTCGGCAACTTCTCGCGCATCATCAACGTGGAGAACATCAAGATCTCCGCGCTCGGCTCGCAGGAAAACAAGACGATCTCCGCCGACTTCGTGGCCAAGACCTTCGTCTACGTCGAGCCGAAGGAAGAGGAAACCGGGGACGGTGAAAACGGCGATGACGACGGCGACAGCTCGTCGAAAGCGAAGAAGAAGAAAAAAGGGAAGAAAGCCAAACCGGGCGGCGGGGACTAAGACATGAAGTATTCATTCGCATTCTCGCTGCTTCTCATCACCGCCGCCGTGGCGAGCGTCGTCGCACAGACGCCCGCGAGCGGCACCGCGACCACGACCGATACCGGCGCTACGACGGCCACCTCGGACGTGCAGAAATCGCTCGAAGAGATCCTCGAAGAGCCGACCACGACCGATACCTATCGTTACGATCCTCAGGGTCGCCGCGATCCATTCCGCTCCCTGATCGGCCCCTCGCCGAAGCTCGAGCCGGGACAGCGTCCTGCCGGTCTGGCGGGCTTCCTCATCGATGAGATGAAGCTCGGCGGCATCTTCCGCACCCGCGAAGGGATGACGGCGATGATCACGGGGCCCGACAACAAGAGCCATCTCCTCCGCGTCGGTCAGAAGGTGCTGGACGGAGAGGTGATCCGCATTACCGCCACGGGCGTGGTATTCCGACAGGAAGTGAACGATCCGACTCGCATTGAGCGATTTCGCGAAGTCGTGAAAGACCTGGCGCCGTCTTCGGCCGCCGCGAACAGGTGAGGTGGGAGTGAAAGCGGTGCAGGTTCATGGGCGAGTGGAGGGCGAGATGGTGAAGGGTACGAGTATGAGAAGAGCCAAGCGAATTCTGCTGGTTGCGGGCGTGCTCCTGGTGAACGTGAGCATGGCCGAAGCCGGTTTGTTCGGATCGCGGAAAGCCGATCCGGGCAAGACGGTCGATACGGCTGCTGCCAGCGCAATTGCACTGAGCGCGGTCGAGATCGACGGCTCTCGTGTCCTGCTCCGCACGAACGGCGCACCGGCATTCACCTCGTACAGCCCGTCGCCCGGAGTCTTCATCGTCGACCTGACGGACACGAGCCGCAACGCGGGCGTGACCGTTCCGGCGACCCTGCCGCCGGCCGTCTCGTCGATCACGGCGGACGAAGTGGTGGAGATGGGCAGCCGCCTGACGCGCATCACGTTCCGTCTCGCGCAGACGATGCAGCCGGAAGTCACGACCATCGACAAGGCGGTCGTGATCACGATCCCGGCGACCGCGATCCCGATCGAAATCGCCTCCGCCCCTTCCGTCGAAACGCTTCCGGCAGCAACTCCGGTCGCGCAGCACGAAGAGCCGGCAGTCATCGAAGAATCGCCTGCCGCGCCGATTGCGGAACCGGTCGTCGAAGAGATCACGGACGCCGTGCCGGTCGTGCCGCGCGTGGAAGAAGTCCTGCCGCGCGCACGTGCGGTCCGCGCCATCAACGCTGTGAACAATGACGGCAACGTCGAAGTGCGCATCGCCGGCGACGGACAGTTCAAGTACAAAGCCTTCCGCCTCGAGAATCCGTCGCGTCTGGTCATCGACCTCGATGGCGTGAAGAACGCGGCGTCGAAGAACAACGTCACCGTCGATGACGACGTCGTGAAGCGTGTCCGCGTCGCACAGTTCCAGCCGAACGTCGCCCGCGTGGTCGTCGATCTCGCGCACAAAGCGGAGTACGACATCGTGACGGTCGGTGAAGAAGTCCGTGTCGCGTTCGCTCCGTCCGCGCGCGCGTCCGTCGATCGCCCCGTCAGCGCGCCTGCCGTCTCGGCTCCGGTGAAGACGGCGTACGTCGAGCCGGTCTCGCCGAAACCGCAGCCGGTCGCACCGCGTGCGACGCCCGCACCCGCACCGGCGGCGCAGATGGAAGTTGTTGCGGAAAGCATCCCGGAAGGCATTCCGACGATCGTTCCCGCGGCACAGACCCCTGAGATGCAGGCGCGGTCGTGGGCAGTTCCGGAGCCGGCGTCGAAGGGCGCGCGCTCGCGCATCACTCCCGCCGTCGATCAGGCCCCGGCCCAGCGGCCGGCGACTCAGGAAGATGTGTTCAGCGACGCCGCCGTCCAGCAACAACAGCAAACGCAGCAGGCCGCACCGGCCGCGGCGGTCCAGAACCTTTCCGGCGGCTCGCGGACGCTCAGCGGCGGTCCGCGCACGTTCAACGGCGAGCCGCTCTCGCTCAATCTCAAGGACGCGGACATCAAAGATGTGCTGCGCACCTTTGCCGAGCTGACCGGCCTCAACATCGCGATCGATCCCGGCGTCAGCGGCTCGGTCACGGTCGACTTTGTCGATGTCCCGTGGGATCAGGCACTCGACCTGATCCTGCGCCAGAACAACCTGACGTTCACGCTCGAAGGCAACGTGATGCGCATCGGCACGATCGAGCGCATCGCCGCCGAGACGGCTGCCTCCCGCCGGCTCGAAGAAGAGGAGCGGCTCCGCGTTCCGCTCACGACGCTGAGCATCAAGCTCTCGTACGCCCGTGCCCAGGAAGTGCAGGGGCTGCTGCGCGACATCGCCTCGCCGCGCGCCCGCATCATCGTCGACCAGCGCACGAACCAGATCATCATCAGCGAGATCCCGGAAGTGCTCCGGACGATGCAGAACCTGATCGTCACGGTCGACATCCCGTCGCGCCAGGTGATGATCGAAGCGCGCATCGTGGAGACGCTGCGGTCGTTCCAGCAGCTCTGGGGCTTCAACTTCAACTTCAATGGCAGCCTCGATCCGGCGCTTGGCACCGGCACCGGACTGGTCTTCCCGAACCGGGTCGGCTTCAACGGCGGTCCGTTCAACTTCGCGCCGGCGGGCACGCGCGTCTTCAACCTGTCCCTCTTCGACGTCCTCGGCACGTTCGACCTGAACATCGCCCTCCACGCCACAGAGGTGAACGGCTGGGGCAAGGTCGTCTCGGCGCCGCGCGTGACCACGCAGGACAACCAGGCCGCCGAAATCCAGAGCGGCTTCCAGATTCCGTATCAGACGCGCGTCAACTTCACGACAACAGTCAGCTACCTCGACGCAACGCTTCGCCTGTCCGTGACTCCGCAGATCACGGAAGCCGGTACCGTGATCATGGACATCGCGGTACAGAAGAACGAGCCGGCGATCGGTCTCGCCATCGAAGGCTCGGCCGGTACGCCGCTCACCACCCGTCAGGCGCGCACGCGGCTGATGGTGCGCGACGGAGGGACGGCGGTCATCGCCGGCATCTTCACGACGCGCGACAACCGGAACCAGTCACGTGTTCCGGTGCTGCACCAGATTCCGGTAATCGGTGCGCTGTTCCGCACGCACCGCATCGATACGTCAAACGACGAACTGCTCATCTTCATCACGCCGCGAATCGTGAGAGGCTGAGAAACACAATAGGGCGGGGATGATGACCATGAAAAAACTGAAACTGCTAGCGGTCGTTGCGATGGCGGGACTTTCCGCACTGAGCTGCAGTAACGAGCTTACCGACGGCGGCGCACCGGTCGAACTGGTCGTGACGCACACGCAGGAGCTGAGCGTGCTCGACGTCGGACCAGGGAACGACTCGACCTGCAACGCGGAGATCGGCACGGTCACGATGCAGGTCATTCCGAAGAGCTCGAAAGCCACCGGAACGGCGTCGCAGGTGCGGGTGAACCGTTACCGCGTCTCGTATCGCCGCACCGACGGAGGCACGGTCGTTCCGGCGTCGTACGTTCGTCCGATCGACACTCTCATCACCGTCGGCGGCACGTCCGCCGGCTCCAATTTCCGGCTGTTCGAGCTCGGTTCGTTCGGCCTCGCGCCGTTCGCCGCGCTGCTCCCGCAGAACGGCGGGCGTGATGCCGAGACGCTGCGCTCAGCGATCGGGATGGAAGTGGTGCTCGAGGTGTTCGGCGAAACGCTCGGCGGCGACAACGTCTATGACTTCACGGTCATCCCGCTGGAGTTTTGCTACAACTGTGGAGGGTGCCGGTAGCGGCGCGGCAACGCGTCCACTGGTGCGGGGGCTGACATGAAAACGATGCGACACAGCAAATCTCTGCTCGTCATTTTCGCGCTGCTGATGTTTTTCGGCGCGTGCAAGGGCGAGTCACCGACCGCACCGCCGACTGGCGGCGGCGGACCTCCCGGAGGTGGCGGCGGCGGTCAGGCGCCGACCGGGGTCGAAGTGACGCTCACCGCGTCCAGCACGAACCCTCTCGTCGACTCCACGTCGATCATCACCGCGACCGTCACACAGAACGGGCAGCCGGTGGCGAACGGCACGGCCGTCGAGTTCACGACGGACCGCGGCGCGTTCGACGGTACTTCCGCGACCAGCACCATCAAGACCACGACCAACGGCGTCGCGACGGTCACTCTGACGTCGACTGTCCCCGGTGCAGCGCGCGTTGCGGCGATCGTGAACAACGTCTCGCGCAACGTCACGGTCACGTTCCGCGCCGAAGATCCCGAAGAACCAGAACCGGCCACCGATCCGGTGATTACGTCCGTCGGTACGGGCCTCGGGCGGCCTGCCGGCGGCGAGACGATTCGCATCACCGGCCTGCGCTTCTTTGGCCCGGTGCGCGTTCTCTTCGACCTCGGCACGGGTCTTCCGGTCGAGGCGTTCGTGGTTGCCGCAACCGAGACGACCATTGACGTCATCACTCCGGGCGTGAACCTCGGCAGCGGCCAGGAACTGACGGCCGACGTCATCGTCATCACCCGCGCCGGAACGGCCAACGAGCGCCGCGTCGAGCGCGAGGACGCGTTCACCTTCCGCAACGAGCAGCTCACGCCAATCATCTCCGCGATCACGCCGAACTCCGGTCCGGTGGTCGGCGGCACGACCGTGGCGATTCTCGGCGAAGGTTTCCAGTATCCAGTGCAGGTCCTCTTCGGCGCGGCTGAAGCGCGCGTCATCAAAGTCGATTTCAATCGCATCGACGTCGAGGCCCCGGCCGGACGCGATACGTCCGACGACGGCTCCGAGGTCGTCACCGGTCCGATCAACGTCACGGTGCGGAACATCAACTCCGCTCGCGCCGCCACGCTCAACGGCGGCTTCCGCTACGTCACGGCTGTCGCCGTCACCGCCATCTCGCCGGGCGCTGGCCTCTTCACCGGCGGCACTCGCATCACCATCGACGGTGTCGGCTTCGTCGGCCCGGTCGTGGTGGTCATCCGCACGCCGGACGGTGACATCGGCCTGCAGGTCATCTCCGTGAGCGGGACGCGCATCGTTGCGATCACGCCGGGCATCGCCATCGAGAACTGCGACGACGTCGAAGGCGTTCTGATCGTCACGAATATCGTCAACGGCGATCAGGCCGAGGGTCCTGGATTCCGGTTCGTGGTGCCGCCGCCGTTCGTCGTCAGCGTCCTCTCTGACGGCGACATCCGCGAGGGTGAGACGATTCAGGTCGTCCTGGCGAATGCGCAGGAAGGTGTGGCGCGCTTCCAGATCGGTGACCGCACGGTGTTCCCGAGCGCGGTGTCGATCAACCCAACCACCGGAGCGGCCACGTACACGCTGGCCGTGCCGCTGAATCTCACGTTCCCGACCCAGGCCTGCAGCGCCGGCGGAGTCGCCGGTCTGCGCCAGACTCCGCTCACGCTCAACGTGCTGTACGAAAACGCCAGCACCGGTTGTGAAGACACGGCCGAGAACGCGATCACGATCAATCCGAGCACCACGGCGTGCGAAGTGCCGCCGACCTCGAACGCCGTCGTCGCGGTGAACCCGACCAACGGCTCCGGCTGCGCGGTTCCGGCGAACGCCACGATCGGCACGTCGACCACCGCGACCATCCGCTTCTCGAACACCGGCAGCGCACCGCTGACCGTTTCGGCCGGCAACATCGCCGGCGCGAACGCGGCCGACTTCACGGTGACTCCGCCGCAGCGCACCGTTGCTGCCGGCTCGTTCCAGGACTTCGAAGTGACGTTCACCCCGACCGCGGCCGGGACACGGAATGCCTCCGTGACGTTCACGACCAACGATCCCGATAACGGCACCATCATCACGTGCCTCCAGGGCACCGGCACCACGCCCGCTCCCTGATCCTTTCTCAAACATCAGTTGATCGAACCGCCCCTTGAACGGGGCGGTTCGTGTCTGATGCGGTTGCACCTCCCGGCGATGTACGCAAGAATTCAGGTCCGCGAATGGCTCAACCGGCGACAAACCCAAAAATCGAAGAGCTGCGCTTCCGACTGAAGACGGATCCGAAGAGCCGTCTCTTCTATCAGCTGGCTGAAGAGCTCCGGCGCGCATCGCAGTTCACCGAAGCCGAGCACGTGCTGCGCACCGGCCTCACCGTCTATCCCGCGTACCTCGCGGCGTGGGTGAGTCTGGGACGCTGCCTGCGCGAGCAGAAGAACGACGCCGGCGCGGTCGAGGCGCTGACGACGGCGCTGCAGCTCGACCCGGGCAACGTCGTCGCCGCACGCATCCTCGCCGACTCCTATCTCGCCCTCGGCGAGAAGCTCGAAGCGCTCAAGAAATACAAGCTCGTCCACGCCTTGATCCCGGCGGACGAAGAGCTGCGCACCGTGATCGACCAGCTCGATCGCGACCTCCGTCCGCCAGAGCCGGTCGCGGAGCCGGTCGCCGATCCGCCCGAGCCGGTCGCAGAAACGTCTCCCGATGTTTTCGACGCGCCCGCGGCGGAAGCCGCTGACGTCGTTGAGGAACCAGCTCCGCTGCCGGCGATTGCGACTGTCGAAACGGACGCGATGGCTGACGCACCGGCGGCAGAAACATCAGCCGCGGAAGAATCGCCGTTCGATCGCACGACCCCCCCTTTCGCGGAAGCGGCGCAATCGCTCGGCGAGGAGATGCGGCTCGAGAGCGCGACAGCCGACGTCGAGCCGATGTCGCGCGAGCACGAAGACAGTCCGTTCGAAGATCCGGTGGCCGGCTTCACCGCCGATTCGGTGCAGATCGAGGCGCCCCTCGGAATGCAGGTCGTCTCCGCCCCCCTGTCTGCCGACGTGCCGTCGTACCTCACCGACGATCTGCCGGCTGCCGACTCGACGCCGGTGTTCGACACGCCGCAGTCTGCATTCGCCGGCGAATCCGATGACGCCGCGAACACGCTCACCATGGCCGATCTTTACGCGCGCCAGGGGCTGATCGAAGAGGCGCGGCACATTTACGAAAGCATCCTCGCGCGCGACCCGCACAATGCCGCGGTGCGTGCGCAACTGAACGCGATCACGCCGCGCGTGAACCCGAAGGTGGTCGTGCTGGAACGCTGGCTGAGCAAGGTCTCGAAGAGAGAGGTGGGGCGTGTTTAGAACCGTGCTCTCGGGCCTGCAGCAGCGCATCGAAGGCGCGCTGGCGGTCAGTCTCATCGGCCTCGACGGAATCGCGGTCGAGACCGTCGGTGCCGGACAGGTTCCGCTCGACGTGCTCGGCGCGGAGTTCGGCGGCTTCGTCAAATCGATCCGCCAGACGAATACCGAGCTCGATACCGGCGACGTGCTGCAGTTCGCGCTCGTCACCGAGAAATACATCACGTTTCTCTCCGAGGTCACGCCGGAGTACTACATCCTCCTCGTGCTGCAGCCGGACGGCAATTACGGCCGCGCGCGATTCGAGCTGACGAAAGCGAAGTTCCTGCTTCGCGACGAGTTGATCTGAGAGGTAGCCGACTTGAATTTCAAAGAGATCCTGGAGCTCATCGACAAGGTCGCGGCGAGCGGAATCGGTGCTGTTGAAGTCGAACAGGCCGGCACCAAAGTCCGCATCGAGGGCAAGCCCGCGCTGCAGCAGGTCATCGCCGCGCCGCAACAGCAGACCGAAACCTCTTCCGCGCCGATGCCGGTGCTGACCGCCGCGCAGCAGGTCGAGGCGAAAGCCGAAGAAAAGAAGCGCCTCGACGACGAGAGCGAGGCCGGTCTGCACATCATCACGTCGCCCATCGTCGGCACGTTCTACCGCTCGCCGAATCCGGAGTCGCCCGTCTTCGTCAACGAAGGTGACCGCGTCTCGACCGGCAAGGTCCTCTGCATCATCGAGGCGATGAAGCTGATGAACGAGATCGAGTCGGAAGTCGAAGGCACGATCGTCCGCATCTATCCGCAGAATGGCCAGCCCGTCGAGTACGGTGAGAAGCTGTTCGCCGTGAAGGTCTAGGCGACCGCATGTTCTCGAAAGTCCTCATCGCCAACCGCGGCGAGATCGCGCTTCGCGTCATCGCGGCCTGTAAGGAAATGGGCATCAAGACGGTTGCCGTCCATTCGGAGGCCGACCGCGACTCGCTGCACGTCCGCTACGCCGACGACGACGTCTGCATCGGTCCCGCGGTCTCGAAGCAGAGCTATCTCAGCATCTCCAGCATCATCGCCGCGGCCGAGATCACCGGCGCCGACGCGATTCATCCGGGATACGGCTTCCTCTCCGAGAACGCGCATTTCGCCGAGATCGTCGGCGAGTGCCAGTTGACGTTCATCGGACCGCCACCCGAGGCCATTCGCCTCATGGGCGATAAAGCGCGGGCGCGCGAGACCGCGAAAAACGCCGGCGTGCCGATCATCCCCGGCAGCGAAGGCGCCGTGCGCACCGGCGACGAAGCGCGCGAAGTGGCGAAAGAGATCGGCTATCCCGTCATCCTCAAAGCGGCCGCCGGCGGCGGTGGTCGCGGCATGCGCATCGTCTGGGAAGAGGACGATCTGCAGAACCAGTTCGACACCGCGCGCAACGAAGCGGAGCGCGCGTTCGGCGACGGCGCGGTCTATCTCGAGAAGTATCTCGAGCGTCCGCGCCACATCGAGATTCAGGTTTTCGCCGATCAGTTCGGCCGCGTGGTCTCCCTCGGCGAGCGCGAATGCTCGATCCAGCGCCGCCACCAGAAGCTCATCGAAGAATCGCCGTCACCCGCGCTCACCGACGAGCTGCGCGCACGCATGGGCGAGGCGGCGATCAAGCTCTGCAAGGCGGTGAATTACGTCAACGCCGGCACGATCGAGTTCCTCTTCCAGGACGGCCAGTTCTACTTCATGGAAATGAACACGCGCATCCAGGTCGAGCATCCGGTCACCGAAGAAGTGACCGGCATCGATCTCGTGAAGGAACAGATTCGCGTCGCGGCAGGGGAGAAGCTCTCCGTTCCAGAAGGCGAGTTCAAACTGCGCGGTCACGCCATCGAGTTCCGCGTCAACGCCGAAGACCCCGTCACTTTCGCACCGAACCCCGGCAAGATTCGCGAGCTCCACATCCCCGGCGGCCCCGGTGTGCGCGTCGACACGCACATCTATCGCGATTACGTCGTCCCGCCGCACTACGACTCGCTCCTCGCGAAGCTCATCGTGCGCGGCAAAGATCGCCTCGACGCCATCGCCCGCGGCCGCCGCGCGCTCGAGCAGTTCGTGGTCGAAGGGGTGAAGACGACCATCCCCCTCCACCGCGCCATCCTCAACAACGAACAGTTCATTCGCGGGGATATCTCGACGAGGTTCATGGATAAGTTCTCGTTGTAGCGCTTCCGGCCTGTTGCTGGTTGCTGGTTACTGGTTGCTCGTGAGGTCTCGCCCGAGCGACAACTCACAGTAACCAATAACCAGCAACCAGCAACCACGTGCTAACCTCCCTCATCCCAACATGAAGATCTACCTCGTCGGCTTCATGGGCTCCGGCAAGACCACGATCGGCCGCGAGCTTGCGGCACGCATCGATGCACCGTTTTTCGATCTGGACGAGCTGGTCGAGGCGGCGGAGCGGATGTCGATCAAAGAGATCTTCGCGCAGCGCGGCGAGCCGTACTTTCGGAAGCGCGAGCGTGACGTGCTCCGCTCGACGAGGAACCTCGACGCTGCGGTGATCGCGACCGGCGGCGGGACGTTCACCTTCGACGAGAACATCCAGTTCATCCAGTCGGAAGGGCTGTCGGTCTATCTCTCCGCGCCGTACGCGCTGCTGCGCTCGCGCGTCGGTACCAAGGCCGCCGACCGGCCGCTCTTCACCGACGATCTGGCCACACACGAGCTGTACGCGAACCGGATCCGCTACTACCGCACCTCGGACATCACCATCGAAGTCCGCGAGGAAGAGACACCGATCGAGATCGTGGAGCGGCTCGTCCTCGAGCTCCCGAAGACGGTGCTCGAAGCGGCGCGGCGCACGACCTGGAGGTCGCGATGAGGGCTCTGGTTGTCAGCGACCTGCACGCGAACTCGGAGGCGCTTCGCGCGGTGTTCAAGCGCGTGCGCCGGAAGAAGTTCGACACGGTGATCTGCCTCGGCGATTTCGTCGGCTACGGCGCGCACCCGAACAAAGTGCTCGACCAGATGCGCACGCTGAAGACGCGCAAGGTCTTCATCCGCGGGAACCACGATCGCGTGGCCTCGGGATTGGGCGACGCGAACGGCTTCAACAACGCGGCGAAAGCGTCGGCACTCTGGACGCGCGATCATCTCAGCGCGCCGAACCGCCGCTTCCTGCGCGAGCTGACGCAGGGGCCGCTCATGCACAAGGACGCGATGCTCTGCCACGGCTCGCCCTACGACGAAGACGAGTACGTGTTCAACGTGCATCACGCCGCGCAGGTGCTCGCGCTCTACAACGCGCCGTTCATCCTCTTCGGTCACACGCATCTGCCGGCCGTCTTTTCGATCGACGCCGACATGAACGTGAGCGGCTTCGCCGTGCGCGGCGATGCAACGATCAAACTCGAGCCGCATCTGCGCTACCTCATCAATCCCGGCTCGGTCGGCCAACCCCGCGACCGCAATCCAAACTCCGCCTTCATGATCCTCGACACCGACAAACGAACCGTGCAGTTCTTCCGCGTCGAGTACGACATCGAGCGGACGCAGGAGGCGATTTTGAAGGCGGGGTTGCCGGAGATTCTGGCCAGTCGTTTGTCGTACGGCAGTTGATCGGAATTGAAAATTGAAAATGGCAAATTGAAAGATCGATCCGTCTCTCCGATTTTTCAATTTTCAATTCTCAATTTTCAATTCCCCTCGCATCGTCTTCGATTCAGGACGCGGCCTCACCACACGAGGACACAGAGCCACCGGCCGCAGCAGCTAAGCTGTTGAAAACGCAGGCGGAATACTCATCCGTAGCGTGGCATGTCCGCCGCAACTGGAGCCGTCAACGTTGCAGGAGAGTCCCCATGAAAAAAGCCTTCCTCCTTACCCTCCTCTCACTGGTCATCACGTCGCTGGCCTTCGCTGACGACGACGGCCATCAATCCTATCTTTCGTACGACGACGGCGGCACGATCGTAAAGTCGGGCGACGACGGTCGCGAGATCGAAGCGCACCGCAATCTTCCGATCTACTCGGGCGACGAGATCGTCACCGCGCGACGCGGCCGTTCGGAAGTGCGTCTCTCCGACGGAAACGTGATCGGCATCGATCGCACGACCGCGCTGCGCTTCCGCTCGATCCTTGGCTCGTACGAGGGTGACGACCGCGACACGGTCGCCGAGCTGCGCTACGGCAAGGTGGCGGTGCATCGCACGGACCTCGGCCGCGAGAACGTGCGGCTCGACACCGAGAACGCGAGCTACATCGCCGAGCGCGAGGCGGTCTATTCAGTCGAGACCGATGCGCATGGACGCGATCGCGTGACGGTTTTCGCCGGCTCGATCGAAGTGCGCACGCCGTCTCGCACGACGCGCCTCCGTTCCAGCGAATCGGCCACGATCGACGATCGCGGCGTGTACGACCTCGCCGGCGATCAGCGCGATTCGGCCGACGATTTCGAGCGCTGGTTCCTCCGCCGCGCCGATCGCCTCGACAAATATGAAAACCGCTACGTCGACCGCCGCCTCGGTTACTGGACCGATGACCTCGACGATTACGGCCGCTGGGTGCACGTGGCCGGTATCGGCTGGTCGTGGCGCCCGTACGTTTCGGCCGGCTGGCGTCCGTATCACAACGGCTACTGGCACCACGGCCGCGGCGGCGCGCTGGTCTGGGTCTCCTACGACCCGTGGGGCTGGGGCACGCATCACTACGGACGCTGGGCCTTCGATCCCGGCTACGGCGGCTGGTTCTGGGTGCCGGGCTACGGCTACTCACCGGCGTGGGTCTACTGGACGTATGGCTCCGGTTATGTCGGCTGGGCTCCGGCCGGTTGGTGGGATTGCTATCGCCCTTACTACAACTGGGCCTATCACCCGTACCGCAATTACGGCGCGCGCAGCCACGGCTTCGGCTTCTACGGACGCGTGCGTGTGAATGATCTCGACCTGCGTCCCTGGACGTTCGTCGATTCGGGCACGCTCGTCTCGAATCGCATCGATCGCGCGGCACTGACGACCGATGCCGTCAAAGCGCGGCTGATGCGTGCGAAAGACGGCTTCGCTCCGATCTCCGGCGGTGCGGCGCGTTTCACTCGCGAGGAAATGCGCGACCCGGCGGAGGCCATTCGCCGCCGCGGCATCGAAGGCGGCCTGACCGGCCGTGAGACCGGCGGCCCGACCAACGACCTGACGCCGTTCGTCCGTCGCGACACGGATCTCGGCAACACGATCCGCGATCGCGTGGTCCGCGCACGTGGCGGGGCACCGTCGACCGTCGCCGGCACGCCTTCGGTTCCGTCGCGCGGCGCCGGCTCGGCTCCTGCGGTCGGCGGCATCGAAGGCCGTCGCTCGGGCAGCGGCGAAGGCCGCATCGGACGCGGTTCGCGTGCGGATGAACCGGCAGCAGCGCCGCGCGTGATCGGCCGCGATCGCGGTACGTCCACCACTCCTCGGTCGTCCGAGCCCGGCACGAGCCGCGGCTGGCGCGATCGGGTCGTGGAACGCGGCGACCGCGGCGACCGTGGCGACGACCGTCAGGTCGCGCCGCCGGCCAGCGGTACGCCGTCCGCCGACGCTCCGCAGCGCGCGCCGCGCGAATCGTGGCGCGACCGCTCACGCCGCGGCGGTGACGACGGCCGCGCCTCGGCCGGCTCCGGTTCGTCCGAGGGTTCCAACGACCGTGGCTCGAGCACGGGGTCCAGCGATGTGCCGCGCCGCATCATCGACCGCATCGGCGGCGCGCGCGTCGTGCCTCGCGAAGGTGGCGGCAGCTCGTCAACGCGTGAGAGCGGCGGCAGCTCGTCCACCCGTGAGAGCGGCGGAAGCCGCGACCGCGGCAGCAGCAGTCGCGATCGCAGCAGCAGCACCCGCGACAGCGGCGGCAGCAGCAGCGGCGGAGGAAGCTCGGCGCGTCAAAGCCCGCCGCCTCCTCCTCCGAGCAATACGGGCGGAGCCGGTGGCCGCAGCAGCGGCGGCTCGGGTCGCTCGGAAGGCGGCCGCTCGGAAGGCGGCCGCGTCAAACGCGATCAGTAATCATCGATCCACTCGCGAAAAGGGCCTCCTCGGAGGCCCTTTTCATTGACATACAATCCGCCCCCGAATGTCGGTGCCTCTCTTCTTCGCCCTCTATTGCGTCGAGGCGGGGCTGTTCTTCACGATCGTTCCCTGGACGATGATCTGGACGCTCAACCCGCTGCTGCACAGCAGCGTCGCGGTCGGCACCATCGCCGACAATCCGTTCCTGCGCGGCTTCGTCTCCGGTCTCGGCCTGTTGCATCTCATCATCGGCATCCGCGACCTCACGCGCATCATCCGCGCGCGGCGGGGGAGCTCGATCCCGTGAAACGGCGCTCGCGCCTTTTCTTCTCGCTCGCCCTCGGCGTGGCGCTGCTCGCGCTCTACTGGTTCCTCGGCGAGAACCGTCCGTACCTCGGCACGACCGCCGCCGATCAGAAGCGCATTCTCAACATCACGCTGTTCGTCGCGTGCATCCCGCTGATCGTCTTCGCGGTCCGCCTCGTCGATCTCCTCGCGTTCGACTTCTTCATCTCGCGACGCAAACACGTGCAGGCGCCGCTGCTGTTGCGCGAGCTCGTGCAGGCGCTGCTCTACATCGTGCTGCTCGCCTGGGCGGTCTGGTCGATCTTCGAATACAAGATCACCGCGCTGCTGGCGACCGGTACGGTCGTCGCCGCGATCCTCGGCCTCGCGCTGCAGGAGACGCTCGGCACTCTCTTTTCCGGCATGGCGCTGCATCTCGACGAGACCTTTTCGCCGGGTGACGTGATCCGCGCCGGCGACATCCTCGGCGTGGTCGAGGTGGTGCGCTGGCGCGGCACGCGTCTGCGCACGTTCAACAACAACGTGATGATCGTGCCGAACTCGGTGCTCGCCCGCGCGAGTGTCGAAGTCTTCCCGCGCAACAACCTGAATGCGCGCGTGCTGCAGATCGGCATCGACTATCACGTGCCTCCGGCCACGGTCATCAACGTGCTGGTGCAGGCGGCCTCGAACGTCGAAGGCGTGTCGCACGACATTCCGGCTTTTGCGCGCGTCGGCAACTTCGGCGACTCGGCCGTGATCTACGAAATCAAGTACCACATGCACGATTACTCGCAGCGCGACCGCATCGACGCCGACATTCGCAAGGCGGTCTGGTACGCGCTGCGACGCAACGCGATCACGATTCCGTTCCCGATCCGCACGTTCCACCGCTACACGCCGCCGGAGTCGCACCATCAACCGAACGCGGGTGAGATCCTGCATCGCCTCGCGCGCGTCGACGTCCTCTCGCCGCTTTCCGCCGAAGCGCTCGATGCCATTTCACATGCCGCGCAGGTGCACGTCTTCTCGCGCGGCGAGACGATCATCAGCTTCGGTGCGGCCGGCAATTCGATGTTCATCGTGCATGAAGGAGCGGTGTCGGTCCGCGTCGATGATGCCGAGGTTGCGCGGTTGCAGCCGGGAGACTTCTTTGGGGAAATGGCGCTGCTGACCGGCGAGCGCCGCACCGCCGACATCATCGCCCTCAGCGACGTCGTCGCGGTCGAGATCACGAAAGAGGCGATCGAGCCGGTGCTGCGCGATCACCCCGATCTCGCCGCCGCGATCTCGACCAAAGTCGCGCAGCGCCGCGGTTCGCTCGACTCGCTGCGCGCCGGCGCGCCGGCGGAAGAATCGGGGAGCATCCTGTCGAGAATCCGGGCGTACTTCCGCTTATGAAGCGCCTGCTCATCGTCGAAGACAAAGAGTCGCTCGCGCACATGCTGCGCGAGGCGGTGGAGGCGGACGGCTTCGAGCCGGACGTTGCCTCGACCGGCTCGCAGGCGATGCGTTGGCTCGCGGAAGGACGGCGATACGTGGCGGTGTTGACCGACCTGCGCTTGCCGGGCGCGGACGGCATCGCGGTGCTGCGGCAGGCGAGGGAGAGCGATCCCGATTGTCCGGTGATCGTGATGACGGCGTTCGGCACGATCGAGAACGCGGTCGAGGCGATGAAGCTCGGCGCGTACGACTTCATTCAAAAACCGGTGGACGTCGATCACCTCTCTCTGATGCTGCGCCGCTGCCGCGAGCATCGCGAGCTGCGCCACGAGAACCTGCTGCTGAAGGAAGAGTTCCAGAAGCAGTACCGCCTCCCGGCGATCATCGGTGAGTCGCCGCGGATCGTGGAGGTGTCGCACGCGATCCAGCGCGTCGCGCCCACCGATTCGACGGTGCTGCTGCAGGGCGAGTCGGGCACCGGCAAGGAGTTGTTTGCGCGCGCGATCCATCAACTCTCGCCACGCCGCGACCGGCCGTTCGTGGCGCTGAACTGCGCGGCGATTCCGGTGACGCTGATCGAGAACGAGCTGTTCGGACACGAAAAAGGCGCGTTCACCGGCGCCTCGGCGCGGCAGCTCGGAAAGTTCGAGCTGGCCGACACCGGAACGATTTTTCTCGACGAGATCGGCGAGTTGGAGCTCGCGGTGCAATCGAAGGTGCTGCGCGTCGTGCAGGAACGGCGCTTCGAACGGATCGGCGGCACCGCCACGGTGGACGTCGATGTGCGCATCATCTGCGCGACGAACCGCGATCTGGAGGAGACGGTGAAACGCGGCGCGTTCCGCGAGGATCTCTTCTTCCGCATCAACGTTTTCCCGGTCACGATCCCGCCGCTGCGCGCGCGGCGCGAGGATGTGGATGCGCTGATCGATCACTTTCTGCAGCGGTTCGCGCGCGAGCTCGGGCGCCCTGAATTGCGCATCACGGACGCGGCTCGCGCGCTGCTGCGCGCGCACGACTGGCCGGGCAATATTCGCGAGTTGCAGAACGCGATGGAGCGCGCGGCGATCCTCTGCGACCGCAATACGATCGACGTACGCGATGTGAACGTTGCCGGCTCGTCGAGCGATGCGCTGCGCGAGGCGCTCGATCTCACCGGCTCGCTCGAAGAGGCAACGGAACGGACGACGCGCATCATCGAGCGGATGAAGATCGCGGACGCGCTCGCGCGCACGCAATCACGGAACGCGGCCGCGGAATCGCTCGGCATCTCGCCACGATCGCTCGCGGCGAAGATGAAAGAGCTGGAGATCGAATGACTGCGATCCCGACGTCGAAGGATGTGGTGGCTTACCTCAACGAACGCTTCGCCGCGCGCGGCCTGCCGTACCGCCTCGAGCACATCGCGGTCGTGCCGTACATGAACCCGATGTGGCTCTCGAACTGGGACGTCCCGCAACTGGCCGACGCGCCGGAGCAGGATGTGATCGAAGAAGAGATCCGCGAAGCGCGCTGGCAGTTTCCTCAGATTTACGACGAGTACTGAGGGCGACGACGAGGGCGCCTCCGGCGGGCCGGCACGGCCGGCAGCGTCTGAGTTCGCACGGACGGCGTTCACCGCGACGTGCGCGCGTTCAGCCTTGGGCAACAAACGCCGCCGGCCGTGCCGGCCCGCCGGAGGCACCCGGTCGTTCTCCGTCGCCTCACTCCGCCGCAGTGGGCGGCGTAATCCCGAGCAGGCCGGCGACGAACCGGGCGATCCGCGTCTGCGCGATCTCGCCCACTGGCCCGGGCGTCACACCCGTGCCGTACGCGAACAGCACCGTCTGCAGCTCGCGATGCGTGTTCAGCGCGCCGTGTTGGCCGTGCGGATCTTTCGCCATGTCATCGCTCGTGAGCGCCACATTCGGTGATGCGTACGCCACCACATCGCCGCTGTTGCGATGCATCGACGCGTTCTTCTTTTCGATGCGTTCGAAGATGGCGGTGCCGGTCAACATATTGACCAGCATGTCGCTGTCGTCGGTCCCGCCGAAGCGGTAGAAGTGCGCGTGTGCTCCCGATGTGAATGCGCGCCAGCGCGGTGCGAAGCCGCGCTCCGCGAGCAGGCGATTGAGCAGGATCTCGCGCGTGACCGGGACCAGCCCGTGATCGCCGGTCACGATCAGCGCGTCGGTCGGTCGCATCGCCTCCGTGATGGCGGCCAGTCCGCGATCGGCCGCCACGTACGCGGCGCCGATCACCCGCTCAGCGTCGGCGGTGCCGAGGAACGCGTGTGAGGCTTCGTCGATCTGCGGTTGATACGTGAGAAGGAGATCGAACGGCATCCGCGCGATCGTCAGCGTCTGCACGCGCGTGTAGAACGCGGCGAGCCGTTCCATCTGCTCGACGAAGAGAGAGGTGTCGACCGGCAGCCCTTCTTCCGGCGCTCCGGGCCAGAAGCCCGCCTCGTCGTCGAGCATGTCGCGATACGACGCCGGCCACGCCTCATTGCGCGCGATCGAGCCCCAGTAGATCTCCACGTTCAGCGACGGCGTCGCGCGCGTGACCTTCGACCACGAGCCGTGCAGGCCGCTACTGGTGCGTTGCGCGATCGGGAACCATCCGCGCGCGTCGTGTTCGCGCTCGCCGGTTTCGACAAAGTAGGTGTCGTAGTTCTCGATGCGATCGTCGGTCGTGTCGTACGCGACGATATCGACGTCGGCGCGCGTGACGCGCGGGACGCTCCATTCGACGCGCGCACGCATGATCGGACTGTACGAGTGGCGTCGCTGCGGACGTGCGGTCCACGTCGGCGGCACCCATTCGCGCTTGAAGTCGGCGCGTGTGAGCGCGATGAGGCGCGCCGGTACGAGCCGGTTGCTCCAGGCGAGGCCGAAGTCGGCTGTGCGCCGCGGCGTGCTGTTGTCGATGGTGGGAAACGAAACGCTGCCGACACGTTTCCCCTGGCGCCGAGCCGCTTCGATCATCGACTCGACTTCCGGATCGAGGTTGATGCCGCGCGCGACTTCCTCCGGCGGCCGGCCGGCGAGATGGAAGCGATTGGCGATCACGCCGTGCCGTTGCGGATCGGTGCCGGTGAGGATCGATACGTGCGACGGCACGGTCAGCGTCGGATTGACGTTGATCACGCGCGCCGACATCCCTTCGCGCGCGAGCCGTTCGAATGCAGCGAGGTTGCGCTGTTGCGCGAGCGCGTCCGCGCCGAGGCCGTCGAAGGAGATCAGCACCACGCGCGGCGCGACTGCCGTTGCGGCGAACTGCGGCGATCGCGGCGGTGCGACGCGCGGTGCGGTCGTGTTCGTGACCGCGGGCGCGCAGGAGATGAGAACGAGGAGAAGGGGGACGAGAAGGCGCATGTCAGGGACGTTGCTGGCGACCGTATGAACATGCAGCAAGTACTACCGGCCACCAGCAACAAAACGCGCAACTATTTCGCGAGGCTCCTCAGGATCTTGTCGCGGTACTCCTGCGCTTTCCGCATGACCTCGGCCTCATCGACGGTGAGGATCTGGCCACGTCGCATCAGGATCTTGCCGTCGACGATCGTGGTGACGACGGAGTTGCCGGACGCGGCATAGACGATCGCCGATTCGACCGAGTAGACCGGTTGTACTTTCGGCTGCTGCAGATTGATCAGCACGACGTCGGCGCGTTTGCCGCGCTCGAGCGTGCCGATGCGATCGGCCAGACCGAGGACCTGCGCGCCACCGATTGTGGCGAGGCGGAGCACTTCACGCGCGGTGATCGCTTTCGGGTCATTGCGCGTGACCTTCTGCAGCCGCGCGGCGCTGGCCATCTCTTCGAGCATGTCGAGGTTGTTGTTCGAGCCGGCCGGCCCGTCCGTGCCGAGTCCGACTTCCATGCGCGCGGCGATCATCTCCACGACCGGCGCGACGCCGGAGGCGAGCATCTGATTCGATTCGGGGCAGTGCACGACGCCGGTCTTTCGCGCGGCGAACGTGCGCAGCTCATCGCTCGTGAGATGCACGCCATGCGCGGCCACGACGTCATCGCCGAGGAAGTTGATCGAGTCGAGATAAGCACCGGGCGTCATCCCGTTCTGCTTCTCCGCGACCTGGCGCAGCTCGTCGCGCGTTTCGGAGACGTGGATGAGGATCGGCAACCCGAGCTCGGTCGCGAGCGCGCGCACCTGCTGGAGGTGTTCGCGCGACACGGTGAACGGCGCGTGCGGCGCGAGCGCGGGCGTGATCAGGCGATCGCCCTTCCACTGCCGCGCGTAATCGCGCATGTACTGGATGGCCGCGTCCCACGTCTTGTTGTCGGGAGCGGGAAAGTCGATGAGCGTCTGACCGAGCACGCCGCGAAGGCCGGCCGCCTTCGTCTCGCGCGCGATGTCGGACTCGTAGTAGTACATGTCGGCGAACGTCGTCGTGCCGGTGCGGATCATTTCCGCGGCGGCGAGGCGCGTGCCCCACTTCACGAATTCGCGATCGACGTTCTTCGCTTCTGCCGGAAACATGTAGTTCGTGAGCCAGTCCATCAGCTCGCGGTCATCGGCGATGCCGCGGAAGAGCGTCATCGGCGCGTGCGTGTGCGCGTTCACGAAGCCGGGGACGACCGCGTGTCCGGCCGCCTTGATGACCGTTTTCGCGGTGTAGTTGCGATCGATCTCCGACGACGCGCCGACCGCAACGATCTCGCCGTTGCGAATGGCCACCGAGCCGCGCTCGATGTTCGGCCCGGCCATGGTCACAACGGTGCCGCCGGTGATCAGGATGTCGACGCGCTCGGCGGCATACGTGGTCGTGGTGAGGAGGATTGCAGCGAGTGCGAACAAAGTGCGCGGCATGGGCGGGAACTTAGCACACCCACAGCAGCATCGCTGGCGTGAGGGGAGCGGCGGGGG
This sequence comes from Thermoanaerobaculia bacterium, assembly GCA_036388835.1. Classification (GTDB taxonomy): domain Bacteria; phylum Acidobacteriota; class Thermoanaerobaculia; order Gp7-AA8; family Gp7-AA8; genus QHVT01. The sequence continues at coordinate 23,539 of DASVRB010000365.1, forward strand.
AGCGGCTCGCATCTTCCGGTGTCATTCCGCGCTTCAGCGCGGAATCCCCTTCCGGAGAGCAACGGTACGTCGCTTCGGCAGGGGATCCCGCGCTGAAGCGCGGAATGACACAGAATGCTGTTCTTAGCACCACAGTAGCGATCGCGGAGTACGCGCATGCGAGCAAAGTGCGCGGCAAGGCATAATTGAGAGATGTCCGCACGCATACGCGAGCACGCGACGTATCAGGACCTGCTGAAGGTGCCGGACAACATGGTCGCGGAGTTGATCGAAGGGGAATTGTTCGCGTCACCGCGGCCGCGCATCCGTCACGCGGAGGCGCAAACGGAGCTGGCGGCGATCCTGCGCTCGACGTTCGGACGAGGCGGTGGCGGATCGGGCACGTGGCACATCCTCATCGAGCCGGAGCTTCACCTCGGCGCTGACATCCTCGTTCCCGATATCGCCGCCTGGCGCGTCGAACGCGTCGGGCCGCGGATGCCCGACGTTGCGGCGATGACCCTCGCGCCCGACTGGGTCTGCGAAATCCTCTCGTCCTCCACAGCGCGCCTCGATCGGGCGAGGAAGCTCCCGGTGTATGCGAGACACGGCATCCCGTACTCGTGGATCGTTGCGGTCGATGAGCAGGTGCTGGAGGTCAAGCGCCTCGAGAACGGCAAGTGGACTGACATCGGAACCTTTGCGGCGGGTGACGTCGTGCGAGCGGAGCCGTTCGACTCGATCGAGATCGACATGACGCGCGTCTGGGGCCCACCCCCCTCTTAACGCGCGCGCTTCTCCAGCTCCGCGCCCACCTCCTCCCAACCGATCCCTTCATTCACCATCAACACCGACAGGTGAAAGACCAGATCGGCGATCTCGCTGATCGTTCGGTCGCGGCCCTCTCCTGATGCGGCGATGACGACCTCGGTCGCTTCTTCGCCGATTTTCTTCAGGATTTTGTTGCGGCCGGCGTTGAAGAGCGTTGCGGTGTACGAGCCTTCCGGCCGCGACTCGTAGCGCTCGCCGAGCACGCGCATCAATCGTTCGAGCGGCAGCGGTGGGACGTCGGCGAAGCAGGAGTCGGCGCCGGTGTGACAGGCAGGGCCCGCCGGCACGACCGTTACGACGAGGGCGTCGTTGTCGCAGTCGGTGGCGATGTGCACGACGCGCTGTGTGTTGCCGGAGGTCGCGCCTTTGTGCCACAGCTCGTTGCGGCTGCGGCTCCAGAACCAGGTCTCGCCGCTCTCGCGCGTCTTCGCGAGCGACTCTTCGTTCATGTAGGCGAGGGTGAGGATGGCGCCGCTGCGTGCGTCGCGGACGATTGCGGGGATGAGGTTCATCGGATGGGGATCCCTTCTGCGGCGAGGTATTGCTTCACGTCGCCAACGGTGAGCACGCGGTCGTGAAAGAGGGAAGCGGCGAGCACGGCCCGCGCGCCGCCGGATTCGATGGCGTCGCGAAAGTGGGTGAGGTTGCCGGCGCCGCCGGAGGCGATGACGCCGATCTGCAGACGCGAGCTGACGGCGCGCAACAATTCGATGTCAAAGCCGGAGCTGGTGCCGTCGCGATCGACGGAGGTGAGGAGGATTTCTCCGGCGCCGAGCTGCTCCGCTCGCACGCACCACTCCACCGCATCGACATCCGTCAGTTCTTTCCCGCCGCGCACAGCGGCGAACCCGCCCCTCGCATCACACGACAGGACCACCGCCTGCACTCCAAACTCCTCGGCGCATTCGCGGATGAGCTCCGGCCGGCGCAGCGCGGCGGTGTTGATGGCGACGCGATCGGCACCGGCGCGCAGCAGCGCGCGGAAGTCGTCGATCGTGCGGACGCCCCCTCCGACGGTGAGTGGAATGAAGAGCGCGTCGGCCACGCGGCGAACGGTGTCGAGCGCGGTCTCAGTAGCGCGATCGGTCGCGGAGATGTCGAGCAGCACGAGCTCGTCGGCACCTTCGGTTTCGTAGCGCATCGCGCATTCCACCGGATCGCCTGCATCGCGGATCTGCTCGAACGAGACCCCCTTGACCACGCGGCCGTCGCGGACGTCGAGGCAGGGGATGACCCGCTCCGGAATCGCATTCGGCGTCGCCACGCGCGCCTGCGCTTGCGCGAGATCGAGCCGTTTTTCGAGCAATGCCTTGCCGATCACGCAGCCGCTCACATTGCCGAGGCGCGAGAGCGAGACCGCGTCGCTGATGGTGGAGACGCCGCCGGATGCGATCAGACGGACGCGGGTGAGCGCCCGCAGCTCGCGATAGAGCGTGAACGATGGACCGCGCAACGCGCCGTCTCTCGAAATGTCGGTGACGAGCGCTTCGTCGATGCCGAGCGATTCGAGGCGCGCGAAGATCTCGGCAAGCGAGGACGACGAGGCGCGCTCCCAGCCGTCGGTGCGCACCACGCCGTCGCGCACGTCGATGGCCGGGATGATGCGCGTCGCGCCGAACGCGTTCACCAGCGATTCGAGCAGCGCCGGCGATTCGGCGGCCACGGTGCCGACGACGAGCCGTTGCGCGCCGCAGTCGAGCCAGCGTTGCGCATCTTCGAGCGAGCGGATGCCGCCGCCGACCTGCACGATCAGCTCGCGTGAAGCGAGACGCCGCACGACGTCCGATTCAATCGGCCGGCCGCGGCGCGAGCCTTCGAGATCGACGACGTGCAGGCGCGAGCCACGCGGTACGTCGAGCGCATCGAGCACCTGTTCGGGCTCGCCGTACACGCGCGCGGTCGCAAAGTCGCCGTGCGTCAGTCGCACGACCTTACCGTCGAGCAGATCGAGGGAGGGGATCAGTTGCATTGCACGAAGTTCCTGAGGACGCGCAGTCCGGCGGCCGACGATTTTTCGGGATGGAACTGCACGCCGAACACGCGTTCGCGCTGCACGGCGGCGGTGAAGCGGCCGTTGTATTCGGCCGCCGCGATCTCGTTGTCCGCGTCACGTGCGGCGTACGAGTTCACGAAGTAGAAGGAGGTGCCGTCGGCAATTCCGTCGAAGAGGATTGCCTCTTTTCCACGCACGCGGTTCCAGCCGATTTGCGGGACCGGCAGCGGCCCGTCGATGCGTCGAATGCTGCCGCGAATCAGGCCGAGCCCGCGCGTCTCGCCGTGCTCGTACGAAACGTCGAAGAGAAGTTGATGACCGACACAGATACCGAGGAGAAACGCGTTGCGCTCGACGGCAGTGGTGATGGCGGAGTCGATGCCGCTCTGCGCGAGCCACGCACGCGCGGCCGCAAACGAGCCGACGCCCGGCAGCACGAGCTTCCCCGCGCGCGCGACGACGTCCGGATCGCGCGACAGCTCGATCGTGGCGCCGGCGGCACGCAGCGCGCGCGCGATGTTGGCGGTGTTGGCGACGGGAGAATCGATGAGGATCAAATCACTCCTTTCGTGCTCGGCACCTCGTTGCTCACGACTTCTTTCGCGGCGCGGACGGCGATCGCGAAGGCTTTGAAGATCGCTTCGGCGGCGTGGTGTCCGTTGCGGCCGCGCAGGAGGTCGACGTGCACGTTCGCGGCGCATTTGTTCGCGAATGACTTGAAGAACTCTTCGACCAGCGCGAACGGAAAATCCTTGTGGATGAGCAGCATCTCGCGATCGAGCGGCGCTTCGAAGACGAGGAACGGGCGGCCGGAGAAGTCGACCACCACGCGCGCCATCGCTTCGTCGAGCGGGACGTAGGCGTGGCCGAAGCGGCGGATGCCGCGTTTGTCGCCGAGTGCCTGCGCGAACGCCTCGCCGAGGACCAGGCCGACGTCTTCGACCGTGTGGTGATAGTCAATGTGTGTATCACCTGTCGCGGCGACGTCGAGGTCGACCTGCGCGTGCCGCGCGATCGCGTCGAGCATGTGCGAGAGGAAGCCGATCGGCGTGTCGATGTTCGCGCGGCCGCTGCCGTCGAGATTCACCGTGATGTTGACCGACGTTTCTTTGGTGACGCGTTTGATGGTGGCGGTTCTCATGCGAGCTCCTGCAGTGCGGCGAAAAAGCGGTCGTTCTGTTCGGGCGTGCCGATCGAGACGCGCAGCGTCGCGTCGAGCGGCGTCTTGCGGATCAGAATGCCGCGCTCGAAAAAGTCGTCGAACGTGGCGCGTGTGCGGAAGGCGATGAAGTTCGCGCAACTCGGATAGACGGCGATCGAGCGAATGCCGCGCATCGCGGCGAGCAGCCGTTCGCGCTCCGCGACGATCCGCGCGACATTCGCATCGCGCATGTCCCGGTTCTCCAGCGCCACCGCCGCGATGTGCTCGCTGATGACGTTCAGCGAATACGGCAGCTTCACCTTCCGAATCTCGCGACACGTCGCGGCGGTGGAGGCGAGCCAGCCGGTGCGCAGCGCGGCCAGTCCCCACGCTTTCGAGAAGGTGGAGAACGTCACCAGCCGGTCGTCGAGCGGCGGCAGCTCATCGTCCGCAAAGTCGCCGTACGCGCGGTCGAACAGCACCGTTGCGCCGCTGTCGAGCAACCGTTGCAGGCCACCGTGCGCGAGCACGCTGCCGGTCGGATTGTTCGGCGAGCAGACGATCGCGACCGCGCCATCGAGTGTCGCGAGCGCCCTGAGCATTTCGTCGAGCGGCAGCAATCCCGACGTGGGATCGAAATCGATCGGCACCGGCAGGCCCCCAGCGATCGTGACGAGCTTCTCGTACAGCGCGAACGTCGGACGCGGAAAGACGACCGGCGTGCCGGGGCCGACGAACGCGGCAATTGCCGCAGCGAGCAGCTCGTTCGAGCCGTTGCCGACCAGGATGTTCTCCGCCGCGAAGCCGTACGCATCGGCGAGCGCGGTGCGCAGCGCGGTCGATTCGAAATCGGGATAGAGGTTCCATGGCCGCTCCGCCATGCGTGCGAGCGCCTGCTCCTTCAACTCGCGCGGAAAGTCGTACGGCGATTCGTTTTGATTGAGCTTGATCTCCGCTTCGCGAAGCTCGAGCGTGTAGGCGGTCATTGCGGCAACGGTGGCGCGCGCGCTCATCGCGTGCCTCCGTTCAGCGCGGACGCGGGGACAGGCAGGATTGCCTCTCCTCCACTTCTTGCTTCGATCGACTCGGCGTGTTTCGGCAGACCTTCGAACCGGGCGATGCGCGCGGCGGCATCGGCGATGTCGCCGAGCTTCTCCTCGCTCAACATCACCACGTTCGAGCGCTTCACGAAGTCGTACACGCCGAGCGGCGAGAAAAAGCGCGCGCTGCCGGCGGTCGGCAGCACGTGATTCGAGCCGATCGCGTAATCGCCTGCCGCCGGGGCGGAGAACGAGCCGACATAAATCGCGCCGGCGTTCTGCGCACGATCGGCGATCGACGCCGCGTTTCGCGCGTGAATCGAAAGGTGTTCCGGCGCGATGCGATCCGAGAGCGCGATCGCTTCTTCGACGGAATAGGCGACGAGATTCAGCGTCGCGCGGACGTCGAGCGGCGCGCCGACGGAGATGCAGATCACGGCGGAATCGGGACCGTGCTCCTGTTGCGCGTCGAGGTCCGCCTGCACCAGTGCCGCGTTCGCGCTGTCGTCGGCGATCACGATCAATTCGGTCGGGCCGGCGGTCATGTCGATGCCGACTTCGCCGATGAGCCGCGTCTTCGCGGCGGTCACGTACGCGTTGCCGGGACCGGCGATTTTGTCGACGCGGCGCAGCGACTCGGTGCCTAACGCGAGCGCGGCGATGCCGGCCGCGCCGCCGCAGCGATAGAGCTCCGTGATGCCGAGGCGGTTGCAGACGTAGTGCAGCTCCTCGCGCGAGGCGGCGGCGGGAGTGGTCGCCACAACCAGCTCCGGCACGCCCGCGATGCGCGCGGGAACCGCGCACATGATCAGCGTCGAGATGTAGACCGCGCGTCCGCCCGGCACGTACAAACCGGCGCGCTGCAGCGGGCGCACGCGGTGCGTGACCCCCTCCCATTCGTACGACCGCGGCAGTTGTTGGAGGTGAAACGCCTCGACGCGCGCGATCGCCAGATCGAGTGCATTCGCGAGCTCGCGATCGATGCTCACCCGGCGCGGCTCGATCCGAATGGCGTCGGGTGCGAGCTGCACGTTGTCGAAGCGGGCGATCTGCTCGGCGACGTACGCGTCACCGCGTGCGCGCACGCCGGCGATCATCTCGTCGGCGACGCGGAACGCGTTTTCATTCGAGGCGTTGCGGCGCTGTTCCAGCGCGCGCAGCGCGGCTTCTGCTTCAGGCGATGAGGGTCGGAACCATTGCATTGCGGGCTTCCTCGATGCGCGCGATCAGCTCGCGCGCGGTTTTGTTGTTCGTTCTGAGGGCATTCGTCGCGACGATGAGCCGCGGCGTGATGTCAGTGACGAGCTCCTGCAGCTCGAGCTTGTGGACGCGCGCCGTCTCGCCGCTTTCGACGAGGTCGATGACGTGGGAGGTGAGATGGAGCACCGCCGCGAGCTCGACCGAGCCGCCGAGGGGGACGATCTCCGCGCGCAGGGACAACGAGTCGAGATACTGCCGCGCGATGCGCGGGTACTTGGTCGCGACCGTCGCGCGATGCGACAGGGGAGGCGCGCCCGTGGCGCCGATGACCATCATCCGGCAGCGTCCGAACGGCAGCTCGACCGCCTGCGCGGCGCTGCATTCCTGCTCGAGAATTTGATCGAGTCCGGCCACGCCGGCGTCGGCCGCGCCGTGCTCGACGTACACCGGCACGTCGCAGTCTTTGACGAAGATCCATTCGATCGCACCGCGCGTGAAGACGAGCTTGCGCGTGGCGAGATCGGCGCTGTCGGGCACGTCGTAGCCGGCCGCCGCGAAGAGCGCGAGTGAGGGAGGGAGGAGACGTCCTTTCGGAATCGCGATTCTCATCATCAATCCTCGAGCGCGTCGACGGTCAGGGTGAAGCCGACCGCGGGGGCCGCGTAGCCGAAGCGCGCGTAGAGCGCGTCGTAGCGGCCACCCTGCGCCAGCAGCGTGCGGCGATCGGCGGCGTAGAGCCAGAAGCGCAGGCCGGTGTAGTAGCCGGCGTCCGTGTCGTCGCTGTCGTGCCGCACGAAGCGCGCATCGCTTGCTAGCGCGCGCTGCAACTCGTCGTCGCGCTCGACGGAGCCGATGACGCTGTAGACGACGAGCGCGTTCTCGACGAGCGAGGCGGCGATCTGCAGCAGCTCGACGTCCGCTTCAGCCGAGGCGTCGCCGATCAGCTCTGCACCGATCTGGAACAGCTCGCGATTGCTGCCGAGACGTGAGGCTTCGCAACGAATGACATCGCCGCGATAGAACACGCGCAGCGGCAGGTTGCGCTCATCGAGCGACGGTGCGAGCGCGCGCGCCACCATCGGCGTGAAGTCGGAGCGGACGGCCACGAGCTCGCCGTCGCGGTCGGTGAAGCGGTAACTCTGCCGCGCATCGTTCGCGGTGACGCCGGCATACGGTTCCGCGAAGTCGATGATCGGGAGCACGACCTCGGCGAAGCCCGCGTCTTCGAGCGACGAGACGATCCGCGTCTCGATGCGTCGTCGCCGCGCCGTCTCTTCGACGAGCAGCGGGCGCGCTCCGGTTGGATATCTGAATGTTGTGGCCATCAAGTCAAAAACCTCTTCCGTGGGATCAGGAAGAGGTTGTCGACTCGGCGCTGCTCAGCGTTGGCCCCTTCCTTTCGGCGGGGCACAAACGACACGCACCCCTATCACTCGTGGTGATGGTGGTGGTGGCGGTGAGCGCGGTTGAACGTCATTACGGCGAGGAGTGTAGCAGTGGAGTCAAGCGAGATAATGAAAGGATGGAAGTGAGCGCTGCCGAACCGACTCGTTCGAACGTCATTCGTTACGCCGGAGGGGTGTCGCTGGCGACGATCCTGATCGTCGGGCTGTGGCCGGGACTCGTGCCGAAGCTGTTCGGTACCGGCAAATTCCTACCGCACTCGTTCTGCTATCTCCGCGATCCGGCGCTGGTCTGGACGCACGCTGCCACCGACATGCTGATCGGCCTCTCGTACGTCGCCATCTCGGCGATGCTCACGCTGCTCGTGCACCGCGCGCGGCGCGACATTCCGTTCAGTTGGATCTTTCTCGCCTTCGGTCTCTTCATCGTCGCGTGCGGCGCGACGCATTTCATGGAAGTGCTGGTGCTGTGGAAGGCGGCGTACTGGCTTTCCGGCGCGGTGAAGATCGTGACCGCGGTCGCGTCGGTGGCGACCGCGCTCGTGCTGCCGCCGCTGATCCCGAAAGCGGTGGTGCTGGTGCGCGAGGCGAAAAAGTCGGAGCAGCGGCGCATCGAGTTGCAGGAGCGGCTCGAAGCGCTGGAAGCGGAGCGTGCGGCGCGCGCGGAAGCGGAGGAGGCAAATCGCGCGAAAGACGCGTTCCTCGCCACGATCTCGCACGAGCTGCGCACGCCGATGACGTCGATCCTCGGATGGTCGTCGATGCTGCGCGGCGGCTCACTCGACGACGAGACCGCGCGCACCGGCGTGCTCGCGATCGAGCAGAGCGCGCGCGCGCAGGCGCAACTCATCGACGATCTGCTCGACGTCTCGCGCATCGTCGCCGGGAAGCTCGCGCTGGAGTTGCGGCGCTCCGATCTGGCCGACGTGGTCCGTTCGGCCGTCAACACCGTCGCGCTCGCGGCAGAGACGAAAGAGGTGCGCATCGAAGTGGTCCTGCCGCCGTCGCCGGTGACGCTGGTCGCCGATGCGGCGCGGCTGCATCAGGTGGTCACGAACCTGCTGTCGAACGCGGTGAAATTCACGCCGGCGCAAGGCACGGTGCGCATCGAGCTGCAGCGCGAGGACGGCGACGGCGTGCTCAGTGTCACCGACACCGGCATCGGCATCGATCCGCAATTCCTGCCGTTCATCTTCGATCGCTTCACGCAGGCCGATACGTCATCGACGCGCGGCTTCGGCGGACTCGGGCTCGGCCTCGCCATCGTGCGGCATCTCGTCGAATTGCACGGCGGCTCGGTGCGCGCCGAGAGCGCCGGCAGCGGGCAGGGGAGCACGTTCACCGTTCGCCTGCCGCTCGTCGCGTCGATCGCGGAGACGAGCGGGCTCGCGCACGATTCGGCCGCCACGGTCAGCCTGCGCGGCATGCACCTGCTGCTGGTCGAAGACGAGCCGCTCGCGCGCGAGATGATGATGGTCGTGCTGACGCAATACGGTGCCGATGTGCGTGCGGCCGGCTCCGTGCGCGATGCGATGCGGCTGCTCGATGCCGCAACGCCGGACGTGATCATCACGGACATCGCGATGCCGGAGGAGGACGGCTTTTCATTTCTCAAAAGGCTGCACCTCCGCGATGCGGAGCGCGGAAAAAAGACGCCGGTGATCGCGGTCTCGGCGTTGACGCGCGCCGACGAACGGACGCGGATCATGCTGGCCGGATTCGACGATTACCTGCAGAAACCGGTGCAGCCGGCGCGTCTCGCGGAAGCGATCGCGCGGAAGTTGCAACGCACCTGATCGATGTGCGGAATCGCCGGAATCTGGCAGTTCGGCGGCGGCGCGGACGAGGAATTGCGCGCGCAGACGGCCGCGATGAGCGGCGCGCTGCGGCATCGCGGCCCTGACGATGACGGGATCTGGTGCGACGAGCGCGCCGGCCTCGCGCTCGGTTTCCGCAGACTGGCAATCCTCGACCTGACGCCGACCGGCGCGCAGCCGATGACGTCGGCGAGCGGGCGTTACGTGATCGTCTTCAACGGCGAGATCTACAACTTCCGCCGCCTCATCGACGACCTCGGCGCGACGAGTCTGCGCGGCAGCTCGGACACGGAGGTGCTGCTCGCGTGCGTCGAAGCGTGGGGACTCGAGCGCGCGGTGACGCGGTTCATCGGCATGTTCGCGTTCGCGTTGTGGGATCACGTCGAGCGGCGGCTGTCGCTCGTGCGCGACCGCGTCGGCGTGAAGCCGCTCTACTACTCGCTGTCGCCCGGCGGGCTCGCATTCGCCTCGGAATTGAAAGCGCTCGGCGGCCGCGAGATCGATCGCGCCGCGCTCGCGCTGTACGTCCGCTATGGCTACGTGCCGGCGCCGCATTCGATCTTTCGCGGCACGCGCAAGCTGATGCCGGCAACGATCCTCACGATCGACGCGGATGGTGCGACGAGCACACACGCGTACTGGGACGCCGCACGCGTCGCGGAACAGGCGCATGCGAATCCGTTTCGCGGGTCGGAAGACGAGGCGTTGGACGCGGTGGAAACGCTGCTCGACGATGCGGTGCGGCTGCGGATGATCGCGGACGTGCCGCTCGGCGTTTTTCTTTCCGGCGGTATCGATTCGCCGCTCGTCACCGCGCTGATGCAGCGCGCGGCCGGTGCGGTGTCGACGTTCACGATCGGCTTCGAAGGTCTGCCGAACGAAGCGCCGCAAGCGGCGGCGATCGCACGTCACCTCGGCACGCGGCACACCGAAGCGATCATCGGCGGGCGCGATGTGCTCGATGCGATTCCGCTCATGGCTTCGATTTACGACGAGCCGTTCGGCGACTCGTCGGCAATTCCGACGTACCTCGTCTCGCGCGTGGCGCGTCAGCAGGTGACGGTCGCGCTGTCGGGCGACGGCGGCGACGAGTTGTTCGGCGGCTACCATCGCTACTTCCTCGGCCAGCGTCTCGATGCGCGAGTCGCACGCGTGCCGCGGCCGTTGCGCGCGCCGCTCGGACGCACGTTGCAGCGCACCGCGCCGCTCGCACGCAAGCAGAACCTGCGCGATCGCATGCACGGCCTCGGACGCGCGCTGCTGCTCGACGATCCGATCGCGCGATTTCAGCAGGAAGTCGCGAGCGACGTGCTCGCGGTGCGCGACGCCGAACCGCAGCTCGTGCCGCTCACCGATCGCGCCACGTGGCCGCGCCTCGGCGATCCGACCGAGCTGGCGATGTACCTCGACGCGATCAGCTACCTGCCGGACGACGTCCTCGCGAAAGTCGATCGCGCCAGCATGGCCGTCAGCCTCGAAGCGCGCGAGCCGCTGCTCGATCATCGTCTGATCGAGCTCGCCTGGTCGCTGCCGTTGTCGATGAAGACGCGCGACATGCGCGGCAAATGGATCCTGCGTCGATTGCTCGCGAAGTACCTGCCGGCGGCGCTCATCGATCAGCGCAAGCAGGGATTCGGCTTGCCGATTGACGCGTGGCTGCGCGGGCCGCTGCGCGAATGGGCCGCGTCGCTCGTCGATGAACGGCGCATCGCGCGTGAAGGGTGGTTCGACGTTGCGAGCGTGCGCCGCGTCTGGAACGACGGCCCGGTCGCGGGGGCGGAGCAGGAGCTCTGGCGGCTGCTGATGTTCGAGCAGTGGAACGAGCGGCGAGTCGCGTCGAAATGAAAAAGCGTGCGGCGCATCGACGCGCCGCACGCTGTCATTGACTAGCGGTACTGCATCGGGATGACGAGGATCGCGGACGACGTGCCGCTCGTCGCGCGCACGCGGATCTCGCCGGTCTTCTCACGCACGTTGCCACCCGCTGCGACGCGCAGCGTTCCCTGATCGTCGAGCAGGTCGGCGTCGACGTTCGGCGCGGAGAGCACTTCGAACTGCACGGCCTCACCGAACTCGCCGCTGGCAACGAGGCGGAAGTAGCTCGGGAAGAGCGACTTCGTCATCGTCACCGGCGCGTCGAGCACGCCGTCGCCATTCGCGTCTGCGATGTCGACGGTGCCGTTCTCATCGAGATCGACTCCTGCGAACTGGATCGCGATGTCCTCACGCGTGCGGATGCCGGGGACGAAGCCGGGGTCGCCGGTCGCGTTGATGACGCTGCCGTAGAAGATCGCGCGTCCGCTGAGCACGCGCGCGTGGATGGTGTCGTTGTCGGCGGATTGTGCGCCGAGGAGAAGCTGCGTGCCGCCGTTGTGCTGCACGTGCCGGCCAGCGCCGTACGACAGGTCTTTCGTGGCAGCGATCGTGCCGTTGGCTCGGACGAGCTCCCAGCGCACGTTCGTCGCTTCGATCGCGTAAACGCCGAAGTTGAAGCGGCTCGTCGCAGCGTCGGACGCCGCGGGAAGTGCAGTGACGTCGCCGGCGACGCTGGCGGCAGCTATGTTGATGGCCGGGATGTCCTGACCGAACACGCCGTCGGGTGTGGTGTTGAACGTGCGCGAGGTGACGGCGAGCGACTTCGCGTCGCGATCGGCGACGTCGATGACCAGCGCACCGGCCCCGCTGGTGAGGCCGAACTTCGTCCGCGCGACGTCTTCGATGGAGAGCGTTTCGCGCGGCTGCAACGTGAGAGTGACAGGGCCGATGATCGTTGTGTGCTGGTGCAGCATGAGCGTGAGCGTGACGACGCGCGGAGCGACGCTGTGCAGCGTGAGCTCGCTCTGCCACTGACTGTTGTTTGCGCCGGCGCCGGTGCCGACTGCCGGCACGACGAGCGATGCTGCCTGCGCTGCGAGCGGCATCATCGAAATGGCCGCGGCGGTGATGAGATGACGGAACTTCATGGGGAACTGCCTCCTTTAGGTCGACTGCGTTTCGTGCAAGTAGTACGGAGGCTTCGGCAGGAATGTCTAACGATAAAGTGTGCCGAAAAGTTGTGCTGGAAACAGTGATGATGCGGCGTCAGTGATACGCGCCGGGACTGACGAACGTCTATTGACGTAGACTCCGCGCCGCTATGCCGATACCGCTACTGGACCTCAAACAGCAGTACGCCACGATCCGCGAAGAGGCGCTCCGCGTCACCGCCGAGATCTACGAATCGCAGCTCTTCATCCTCGGGGAACGCGTCGAAGAATTCGAGCGCGATTTCGCCGCCTATTGCCAGACCAAACATGCACTCGGCGTCTCCTCCGGCACCGACGCGCTGCTCGAAGCGCTGATGGTGCTGAACATCGGCCCGGGCGATGAAGTGATCGTGCCGGCCTACTCGTTCTTTGCAACGGCCGGCGTCGTGGCGCGGCTCGGCGCAACGCCGGTCTTCGTCGACATCGACCTCGCCGACTACAACATCGACCCGCGGCAGATCGAGCCGCGCATCACGCCGCGCACGAAAGCGATCATGCCGGTGCACCTGTACGGCCAGTGCGCGCCGATGGACGAGATCATGGCCATCGCCGCGAAGCACGACATTCCGGTGATCGAAGACGCGGCGCAGGCGGTCGGCTGTGATTACAACGGACGGCGCGCCGGCTCGATCGGGATGATGGGCGCGTTCTCGTTCTTCCCGTCGAAGAACCTCGGCGCGTTCGGCGATGCGGGGGCGATCACTGCGAACGACGACGAGCTCGCGCAGAGGCTGATCGACTTCCGCGTGCACGGCATGCGGCCGAAGTACTTTCATCATTACGTGGGCGGCAACTTCCGCATTGATGCACTGCAGGCGGCGATGCTCCACATCAAACTGCCGCTGCTCGAGGGGTGGCACGAAGGACGCCGGCGCAACGCCGCGATCTATCGCCGCGAATTCGAGAGCGCCGGCACCGGCGAGCGAGTCGTGCTGCCGGAAGAGCTGCCGGGCCGCCGCCACATTTACAACCAGTACATCGTTCGGTTCACCGAGGGGCGGGAGACGCGCGACCGGGTCATGGAGCACCTCAAGAGCGTGCAGATCGGTTGCGAGGTTTACTACCCGCTGACTCTGCCGCAGCAGACGTGCTTCAAAGACGTACCGGGCGCGCAGGACCGCTATCCGAACTCAGAGACCGCATCGGAGCAGACGCTGGCCATTCCGGTGTATCCGGAGCTGAAAGAGGAGCAGGTGGTGGAAGTGGTGCGGGAGATCGCAAACGCGCTCGGCTAGTCGACACGCATCGAAAAAATGATCCCTCTTCGCCACACGCTCGAGCGGCACGGCCCGTCGCTGCTGAATCGCTCGCTCGTGGCGGCGAACGTGATCATGTTCATCGCGCAATTGACGATGGGGCGGATGACCGAGCAGGTCATCCACACATTCGGCTACATCCCGGCGCGCCTGCACGAGCCGGGTGCGTTCAATTACGCGCCGTGGGAAGTGGGGATCACGCTGGTCACGTCGCTGTTCCTGCACGGCGGCTTCGTCCATCTGATCGGCAATCTCATTTATCTCTGGGTCTTCGGCGGTGCGATTGAAGACGTGATGGGGCCGGTGCGCTTCTTCTTCTTTTATGTCGCGTGCGGCGCGGCGGGGAGCCTGGCACACACGGTCGTCTTCCCGACGTCGAACATCCCGTCGATCGGCGCGTCCGGCAGCATCGCCGGACTCCTTGGCGCGTTCCTCGTGCTGCGGCCGCACGCGCGGATCGTCACGCTTTTTCCGCTGGTCGTTTACTGGGCGATGGCGGAGATTCCGGCGCTGCTGTTTCTGCCGATCTGGTTCGGGATGCAGTTCTTCAACGGCTTCCTCTCGCTCGAAGCGGCGCGGCGCACGCAGGAAGTGGCGGGCATCGCATGGTGGGCGCACGTCGGCGGGTTCGTGTTCGGTGCGGTGGTCGCGATGCTGTTCCGCATCTTCGCGGCGAAGCGCGTCAACCGCTGATCGTCACCCGCTGATCAACGCTCGAGCGTGCCGCCGTCGCGGCGCGCGCGGTACTCCTCGATCATCAGCTCCACGCCGCGCTCGAGCGGAATCGAGGGAGTGAATCCGAGGGAGGCGAGACGCGACACGTCGAGCAGCTTGCGCGGAGTGCCGTCCGGCATCGACGTATCCCAAACGAGCTCGCCGCGGAAGCCCGCTTTCGATGCGATCAGCTCCGCGAGCTCGCGGATCGAGCAGTCGGTGCCGGAGCCGACGTTCACGATCTCCGGTGAGTCCCACTGTTCGGCGAGCAGCACCACCGCGCGCGCGAGGTCGTCGACGTGGAGGAACTCGCGGAGCGGCGTGCCGGTGCCCCACACCGTGACCTGCGACTGGCCGCCATCGACGGCATCGACGAACTTGCGCACGAGCGCCGAGAGCACGTGCGACGAGCGGAGATCGAAGCTGTCGTTGGTCCCGTACAGATTGCACGGCATGACGCTGAGGACGGAGAGCCCGTGCTGCGCGTGATACGCCTGGGCCATGCGAATGCCGGCGATTTTCGCGATCGCGTACGCCTCGTTGCTCGGCTCGAGCGGTCCGGTGAGGAGGTACTCCTCACGGATCGGCTGCGGACAGTCGCGTGGATAAATGCACGAACTGCCGAGGAAGATGAAGCGTTTCGTGCCGTTGCGCCAGGCGACGTCGATGACGTTGTTCTGAATGGCGAGGTTGTCGAAGATGAAATCGGCGGGGGCGCGGCGGTTCGCCTCGATGCCTCCCACGCGCGCGGCGGCGAGGAACACGGCCTCCGGTTTCTCGCGCTCGAAGAACCGTTCGACCTGCGTGCGATCGCGGAGATCGACCTCGCCGCGCGGCGCCGTGATGATGTTTTCGTAGCCGGCCGCGGTGAGCGTCCGCACGAGCGCGCTGCCGGCCATCCCGCGATGACCGGCAACGAAGATGCGTTGATTTTTTTCGAGCAGCACGACGCGTGCTTACGCCGCGCCTTCCATGCGCGAAGCGGGGCCGGTTGAGTCGATCGAAGCGATCTCCTCGCGCTCTTCCTGACGGACGCGCGCATGCAGCAGCACGCCGAGGAGAATCACCGGGATCGCGATCAGGAAGAGCGCGAAACCCCAGAGAAGAATGCGCGACGGGCGGATGCTCCGCTCCACGCGCGTGACCGGAGGGCCGGCCAGCGTGAACAACTGCGTCGACGGATTCAGGTTCCGCGAGACCGCGGCGTAGATCTCGTTGACCTTCATCACGAGCTGCCGAACCTCGGTGCGCGTGGCTTCGAGCTGCTGACGCACCGTCACGGCGTTCGCGGTGCCGCCGCCACCGGCCGGCCCCCGCATCTGTTCGATGAGCTGGCGGTCATACGCCACCGCCTGTTCGGCCGGGATGATTGCCAGCGAATAGTCGCGGTACTGATTCACCATCCGCTGCCGGAAATCGGTGTCGGCCGACTGGCTGGCGAGTGCGACGACGCGATCGAGGAACGAGTCGCTCAGTTGCGGCATCACCGTGTCGCCGCGCGGTCCGGTCGGCGGCGCTCCGTCGGTCAGCACCCGCTCGGGCGTGATCTGCGTCGAATCACCCGAGTAGACCGCCAGCGACTGGCGAACCGCTTCGGCGCGGTACTGCAGCGCGCGCAGCTCGCGCTCGTCGTAGGCGAGCTGGGCCTCGAGGAAACGCATCGTGCCGGCAGGATCGGTGATGAGGCCACTCGAGCGAACGAGCGGCACCAGCGGCTCGAGCCGGAACCTCAGAATCTCCTCGAACCGGACGTTGAGGTCGGCCAGCGAAAGGCGGTCCTCGGTGCGGGCGAGATCGGCCGCCGGGAGCTGCCCGATCTCCTGAATGTTCGCCATGACCCGCGAAACCTTCGATCGGAGGATCTGCACCCCCGCGACGAGGTCGGTTTCCTCGAGCGGCGTCGGCGCGAGCAGAGTCGGGGAGAGGACGAAGACGCGATACGACAGCACGTGCTGTTCGTTCGCAGCAAAGTTCGCCCAGTTCGTCAGGATGTCGGACAACGCTTTGCTGATCAGCTTCTCCGGGATCTTCCTCGTGCCTGAGGTCTGCGCGAAATTGATCGAATACTCGTTCTTGGCGAGGCTCTCCCGCTTCAGCTCGAACTCGCGCTGAATGCGCTCGCGGTCGACCGGAGTCAGCTTCGGGTCCGCCAGACGGGACTGGTAGGCAGCGGCGAGCTCTTCATAAGCTGTGTTCGCTTCGAGCACGAAAATCGCGCGGCTGAAGTCATTGAAGGCGGCGAAGCGCTGCAGGTCGTTCTGCTGATAAGTCTTCAGAAGGATCGGCGTATTGATGATCTCGGTAGGGGCGAACTTGTTGCCGTTCGGGTACTTACCGGCGTTGGCGCCGACGAAGTCGACGCGGAAGCGCTGCGTCGTGACGCGCTGCCCCGGCGTGAGGAGATACGCGAGCACCGCCAGGATGAGGTAGCCGATCAGGACGGCGGCGAGGCTCAGGCCGATCAGTGGCAGATAAGAGCGGAGGGTGTGAAAAAAACGGCTGAGCGACACCGGCGCCTCGGCTGCTTCGATCGGTTGATGCTCGTAGTGGTGATCTGCCATAGGTGCTTCAAATATCCTTTCGAGACGGACAGCATCTCAGCGCGTCCGGCATGAGTCAAGCGCCGCCCCGCCGTGAAAATTGCGCGCGCGGCGAGGCGGCCATACAGTGTCGCCATGCCTCTGCTGCCGCACGAGACGGAGATCTTCCCGGACGACCTCTTTGCGCTCGACACGGCCGAGCTCCTCTGGACCGTGGCGCACGTGAGGAGCCGGCAGGAGAAGGTGCTGGCGCGCTTCCTCCTCGAGCAGCAGGTGCCGTTCTACCTGCCGCAGGTCGAGACCGTCCGGAAGCGCGGCGGCCGGACGTACCGGTCGCACCTCCCGCTGTTGCCCGGGTACGTTTTCCTCCGGCTCGGGCCGCGGCAGCGCGACCTACCGTGGCGGAGCAACGTCGTGGCGGCGCTCCTCGACGTGCCCGACCAGGAGCAGCTCGGGAGCGAGCTCGCGCAGATCCGCCAACTGCAGCTCGCCGGCGCCTCGCTTCGTCCGGAGCCGGTGTTCGCGGCAGGAGACGCGGTCCGGGTGACCGCGGGCGTCTTCGCCGGCTACACCGGAACCGTGGTGCGGCAGCGCGGCGAGACGAGGCTGATCGTGCAGATTTCGCTGATCAGGCAGGCAGTTGCGGTCGAGTTCGACAGAGACGCCGTCACGCACGGACGCTGACTTGCGGACACCCGCCGCGTGTGTTTCAATCGCCAGCGTTCAACGGTTGAACGTCCAGGCGTGTCCCACCTCATCAGCGACGAACTCAGATACCGACTGCTCAAGTATGTCGACGAGCACCCGGACTCCTCCCAGCGCCAGGTTGCTCAGGCGCTCGGCATGAGCCTCGGGAAGGCGAACTATTGCCTTCACGCACTGATGGAGAAGGGGCTCGTGAAGATGCGCAACTTCACGAACAGCAACAGCAAAACGGCGTACGCGTACATCCTCACTCCTCAGGGCATCGAGGCAAAGATCGACGTCACGTACGCCTTCCTCCGCCGAAAAATGGCTGAATACGATCACCTGCAGAAGGAGATCGAACAGTTGACGGCGGAGGTGACGGCGCTCGACGGCCAAGCCAACGGCGCCGGCTGAACACAAGACCGGTGAATCGCCTCAGCCGAATCACTCGACCACGGGTAGGTGTGTACACCGAAGGGGGCGGAGCCTGTCCGCCGGACAGAGGAGTCCGACCATGATTCTCGTCACCGGTGCGGCCGGTTTCATCGGAAGCCACGTAGCGAAGCGCCTGCTCGAGCGGGGAGACGACGTGGTCGGTCTCGACAACCTCAACGACTACTACGATCCGACCTTGAAGGAAGCGCGCCTGCGCCGGATCGCGCCGTTCGAGCGCTTCCGTTTCATCAAGGGCGACATTGCGGACCGGGAAGCGATGTCGCGGCTGTTCGCGGAGTACAAACCGAAACGCGTCGTGCACCTCGCCGCGCAGGCGGGCGTCCGCTATTCGCTGACCAATCCGCACGCGTATGTCGAGGCCAACGTGCACGGTTTCCTCAATGTGCTCGAGGAGTGCCGCCACAATCAGGTCGAGCATCTCGTCTATGCGTCGACGAGCTCTGTTTACGGCGCCAATACGCGTCAGCCATTTTCAGAAAAACAGAACGTCGATCATCCGATCTCACTGTACGCCGCCACGAAAAAAGCCAATGAGCTGATGGCGCATACGTACTCGAGCCTGTTCCAGCTTCCTTCAACCGGGCTCCGCTTTTTCACCGTGTATGGACCGTGGGGCCGGCCGGACATGGCGCTGTTCAAATTCACCCGCGGAATTCTGGCGGGCGAGGCCATACCGGTTTTCAATGAAGGAAAAATGGTTCGCGATTTCACGTTCATCGACGACATCGTCGAAGGGGTGATTCGCGCACTGGACCAGACCGCGCAGAGCGATCCTCAATGGAGCGGCGACGATCCCGATCCCTCCGGGAGTTTCGCGCCGTACCGCATCTTCAATATCGGAAACAACAATCCGGTACAGCTTCTCGATTACATCGCCGTCATTGAGGAGTGCCTCGGGAAAAAAGCAAAACTCGAATTGCTCCCGATGCAGCCGGGCGATGTTCCAGCCACGATGGCCGACGTCAGCAGGCTCGAGCGTGCCGTCGATTTCCGGCCCGCCACGAGCGTTGCGGAAGGCGTGCGCCGCTTCGTCGATTGGTACCGCGATTATTACGGCGTGGCCTGATTTCAGGAATGGACCGGGTCCGTTCTTCCTTCTTCCCGAAAAATTGTGGGCTGGATCACGGCGCCTTGCGCGAGCATGCCGTAATCTGACTGCACGATCGGTTCATCGGTCCGTCCAAACAAGAGAGGGAGCATCAAATGACCAAGTCCCTGCGTATGCTCTGCGCGGCGTTCGCGCTGAGCGTGCTCGCTGCCACGAGTGCGGATGCTGCGATGCAGCACAAGATCAACGGCGATTCGCTTTCGCCGCTCTCCCGCGATGTCAAAAAGGGTGAGAAGGTGCGCGTTGCCGGCGTTGCTGTCGGTGACGGCGAGGCGCGCGACCTGATCCTCGAGCGCTTCGAAGTCTTCCGTCCCGATGCGGCCATCGCGCTGTACGGTGCGAACGACGAGCTCCTCGAGACGCTCGACGCCCCCGAGACCCGCTACTTCCGCGGCCATGTCGACGGCGACGCGGATTCGCTCGTCTTCATCGGCGTCAGCGACAAGCGCCTCGAGGGCTTCGTCTTCCGCGGAGAGCGCCGCTTCGCCCTTGGCTCGACGCCGCGTCTCGCGGTCGGCGCACGCCGCGCGGGCATCGATCTCATGATCCAGGAGATCGAGGACATCGACGACATTCCGCTCGACGGCCGCGGCTTCACGTGCGAGCTCGAGGGGATCAACGTCCGCTCCTCGCGTCCGCGCCTCTCCACCGTCATCAACGGCTTGAGCAAAGACGTCAGGACGAACGACGCTCTTTCGACCGGCACGGCCACCTGGACGCTGAACCTCGCCATCGACACCGATTACGAGCTGTACGTGAACTCCGGCAGCTCGGGTGCGAACGTCACGACCTTCATCGGCAATCTGATCGGCGCCGCGTCGACGATTTACCAGCGCGATCTGAAGACGGACCTGCAGGTGAGCTTCCTCGGCGTGCAGACCAGCAGTTCCGATCCGTTCGCGGTCGTCCCCGGCCAGAGCGGCACCTGGAACGGTGTCACCAAGACGCTCTCCTCCTTTCACGCGCTTCTCGAGCTCGGCGATCGCTGGCACAACACCCCGCCCGCTGCCGCCGCCGGCAAGCCGCGCTCCTCGACGCTCCTCATCAGCGGTAAGGCGCAGCTCGCCGGTATCGCGTGGGTCGGCACCATCTGCTCCGGCGACTTCCCCTGCGCGAACGGCAACTGCGGCAACGCCGACGCGAACGGCCACTACGGCGGCGCGTACGCGTTCTGCGGCGGCATCGATCCTCCTGTTGACCTCTCCGTTCCGAATCCGAACGGCACCGTCAACTACGTCGCCGGCTCGAACTACTGGCCGCTGATCCAGACCACGCACGAGCTCGGTCACAACGTCGGCAGCGACCACACGCACTGCATCACCCTCAATGAGGCCGACCAGGTCACCTACGGCCGTACGTACGTCGACACCTGCTACAACGGTCAGGCCGGCAGCGGCTGCTACGGCGGCACGAACATCACCCCGGCCGAGAAGGGCACGATCATGAGCTACTGCCACCTCAACGGCGGCGGCTCGCAGACGCGCTACACGTTCGGCAAGACCGGCGAGGCGACCTATGTCGTCCCTGCGGCGATGAAGAGCTGGATCGAGGCGTACACGCCGTCGCTCTCCAGCGTCACCGCGCCCGCCTCGGTTGCCGCGGGCGCGACCGGCAACGCCTCAGTCGCGGCCGTCGGCGGCATCACTTACGAATGGACCATCACCAACGGCGTGATCAACGGTTCGTCGACTTCGAACACCGTCAACTTCAGCGGTAGCGCGCACCCGGTCACCCTCCGTGTGAAGGCGACGAACAGCTCCGGCTGCTCGGTGTCCGACTACGCCACCATCTCCTACACCAACTGCACCTACTCGCTCGGTGCGAGCGCCGTGAACGTCGGCGCGGGCGCGCTCGGCGGCAACACCGTCAGCGTCACCGCGGGTGACAGCTGCGCGTGGACCGCGGTCAGCAACAGCGCGTTCATCAGCGTCACCGGCGGCGCCAACGGGACCGGCAACGGCACCGTGACGTACTCGGTGCAGGCGAACATCGGCGGCGCACCGCGCGTCGGAACGCTGACCATCGCGGGCAAGACCTTCACCGTCAATCAGGCCGCGCAGCAGTCCTGCTCGGTCTCGGTGACGGACGGCACGTCGCGCTTCATCATTCGCGACGGCGCGAGCAACACCATCAACTTCACCTCTGCCTGCTCCTGGAGCGCCTCCTCGAACGCGGCCTGGCTCGTCCTCAACAATCCGAGCGGCGTCGGCAACGGCCAGCTCTCGTTCACCGTGACGGCGAACCAGACCCGTTACCGCCGCATCGCGACCGTCACCATCAGCGGCACGCCGGTCACCATCACGCAGATGGGTACCTCGTTCCGCGGCGACTTCGACGGCAACGGCCGCGTCGACATGCTGTGGCGCAACCCGGTCAACGGGCAGAACCAGATTCGTCTGCAGACCGGCCTGACCAGCCTCGGTACCGTTGCGCTCCCGAGCGAAGCCGACGCCAACTGGTCGATCATCGGCGCCGGCGACTTCAACGCCGACGGCTCGCAGGACATCGTCTGGCGCAACACCAGCACCGGCGCGAACCGCGTCTGGTTCATGATCGGCACGACCTACACCGGTGTTGATGCGCTGGCCGGCGTGGCCAACACCGCCTGGCAGCTCGCCTCGGTCTTCCCGTACGACACGCAGGGCAGCT
>DASVRB010000366.1:0-2234 GCA_036388835.1 Thermoanaerobaculia bacterium
TGGACGCGCACGGCCTCGCCGATGAGCTACGTCACGCGCGACGACCCGCCGTTCCTCATCATGCACGGCCTGCTCGATTGCCTCGTGCCGTACAAGCAGAGCGTCTCTCTGCACGAAAAATTGACCGCCACCGGCGTGCCGTCGACGCTCCATCTGCTTCCGAAAGGGCAGCACGGCGGACGCGCGTTCGACGAAGCAAAGTACGAAAAAGCGATCGACGATTTTCTCGACGTCAACCTCCGCGGAAGCGTGGCCGCGAAGCCTGGAAAGCGCCGCTCCGTACGCTGAATGTCGATTACGGTGCGCTGACTTTTCGCAGGATTTTTCCCGGCAACGCCGCGGTCATCTTTCCCTCGCGCAGCACCGCCTTGCCGTTCACCAGCACGTGCGTCACGCCGGTCGAAAAATGATGCGGGTCTTCGTAGGTCGAGACGTCGCGCACCAGCATCGGATTGAAGACCGCGACGTCGGCCTTCATCCCGACGCGCAGGATGCCGCGATCGTTCAACCCGGCGCGTGACGCAGCGAGCGAAGTCATCTTGCGTACTGCTTCTTCGAGCGTGAGCAGCTTCTCCTCGCGCACGTATTGCGAGAGGACACGCGCGAACGTGGCGTACGCACGCGGGTGCGCACCGCGCGAGCGCATCGCGCCGACCACAGCGCCGGAGTCGGAGCCGAACGCGACCCACGGCTGCACGAGCGCTTTCTTCATGTCGTCTTCGCTGAGCGAGAAGAAGATGGCGATGGGGGAGCGGGTGTCGTTCGCAAACAGCCTCACTGCCGCCTCGGCGGGATCGACTTTCATCTCTTTCGCGAGCGCATCGAGCCGCTGACTCGGATTGCCGCGGATGACGATCGAGGCCGCGCCGTTGTTCGCCAGCCTTCCGGCGCGCAGCTCGTTGGCGATGCGCGTGCGCTGCGCCGGATCGCGCAGCCGCTCCACGAATTTCGCGTAACCGCCTTCAAGCGCCCACGCGGGTACGATCGAGGTGAGGTCAGTCGAGGTAGCCGTGAACGGATAGATGTTCGCCGCGATGTCGACGCCGCTCTTCTGCGCGTCTTCAATCTTTTTGAGGATCGCCGGCATGCGGCCCCAGTTCGTCTGTCCGCCGATCTTGAGATGAAAGATGTTCACCGACACCTTCGCCTCGCGCCCGACGCGAATGGCTTCATCGATGGCCGCGTCAATGTTCGTCGCTTCGTTGCGCAGGTGCGTCCAGTACGAGCCCGCCACGCGCGACATGGCGATGAGCTCTTCGGTGGTGGCGAAGCGGCCGGGCTGATAAATGAGTGCGCTCGAAAGGCCGACCGCTCCTTCATCGACGGCCTGCTGCACGATCGCCTGCATCCGCTTCAACTCTTCGGCGTTTGGCGCACGATCCGCGTGCCCGAGGACCATTTCGCGCGGGTTCGCGGCACCGACGTAGAACGCGAAATTGAGCGCGCTCCCTTTCTGCTCGACGACGCGCATGAACTCGCCGAGAGTGCGCCACGTGACCTGCGGCCAGCCCGCCGGTTTCGTCCGCTCCATCTCCGCCGCCATCTCGTCGTTCTGCGGGCCGGGCGAATGTCCTTCTCCCGTCACTTCCGTCGTGACGCCCTGACGGATCTTTCCCTCGAGCTTCGGATCGAGCAGCACCGCCGCCTGCGAATTGCCGAGAAGATCGATGAAGCCGGGACTGACGACATGCTCCTTCGCGTGCAGCTTGATCGCCGCCGTGGCATTCGACAGATCGCCGATCGCCGCGATCGTGTCGCCACGAATCCCGACGTCCGCCCGTTTCCGCGCCGCCCCCGTGCCGTCGATGACGTCGCCGCCGAGGATCGCCACGTCGAATTGAGTGTCGCCGCCTGACGACGTCGGAACCGCTTGCGACGCCGATGCATCGACCGCCGCCGGCGCCGATCCCGCACCGCGATCCGGATGACATGCGGCAGCGAGCAGCGCGATCACCACGACGAGCATTCGAGAGGTCATTCGTCCCCGAACATGCGTCCGCCGTACCACCGATCGATCGCGGTTCGTGACGTGGTTTGACAACTTGAAACGTGAGGACGATTTAAGATCGAGTGCCTCGCGATGAGCGTCCCCTCCGTCATCCTGAGCGCCAGCGAAGGATCTCAGCCGCGACGGCCGTCGCATTTTGAGATCCTTTGCTGACGCTCAGGATGACGGAGAACCGAGGAACTCCGAGGAACTCCGAGGAACCGAGGAACCGAGGCACCGAGGAACC
>DASVRB010000367.1:0-24118 GCA_036388835.1 Thermoanaerobaculia bacterium
GCGCGGGATCTACGGCGGCACCGCACAACACGTGCAGTGCGGCATTTCGACGGCCGAACGTCAGGATAGAGTGCCCAACATGTCCGATCTCAGAGAGCTCTACCAGCAGGTCATCCTCGATCACAACAAGAACCCGCGGAACTTTCACGAGCTCCCGGAAGCGACCTCGCGCGTCGACGGCTATAACCCGCTCTGCGGCGATCACTACACCGTCTTTCTGAAAGTCGACGGCGAGAGGATCGAGGAGGTCAGCTTCACCGGCAACGGTTGCGCGATCTCGAAAGCGTCGGCGTCGGTGATGAGCTCGACCGTGAAGGGGAAGTCGAAAGATGAGGCGGAACAGCTCTTCGACGTCTTCCACAAACTCGTGACCGGTGAGGTTGGCGGACCCAGCGCGGCAGATCTCGGGCGCCTCGCCGCGTTCTCAGGGGTGAGCGAGTTTCCGGCGCGCGTGAAGTGCGCGACGCTCGCATGGCACACGCTGCGGAGTGCGCTCGAAGGGAAGCAGGACAAAGTTTCGACCGAATGACACGCGCCGTACCTCGATTCGCTGGTATGACGCGGGAGACAAAATGAGAGAAGAAATCACGTTCAGCCGCAGCGCCGAAGCCATCATGATCCCGAGCGGTGAGAAGGTCCTGGTGCCGCAGGGCGCACACGCGACCATCACCCAGTCGCTCGGCGGCACGTACACGCTCATCACCGATCGCGGACTCATGGTCCGCGTGTCCGGTCAGGAAGTCGAAGCAATCGGCAAGACGCCGCTGGAATCGAAGGACGTCGCGCTCGAGGACATCACTCCGGAGAAGCTGGAGGAGATGGTGTGGGAGCAGCTCAAGACCTGCTTCGACCCCGAGATCCCGGTGAACATCGTCGACCTCGGCCTGGTCTATCTCTGCGACCTGCAGGAAGCAGAAGGCGGCGGCAAGGACGTGCACATCAAGATGACGTTGACCGCGCCCGGCTGCGGCATGGGCCCGGTGCTCGCGAGCGACGTGAAGTCGAAGATCGAGACGCTTCCCGGCGTGCGCCGCGCGGAAGTGGAAGTGGTGTTCGATCCGGTCTGGGACCGCAGCATGATGTCCGAGGCTGCGAGGCTGCAGCTCGGCATGATGTGGTGAGCTAGCGGACAGGCGCCGCGTAAAACGTGCGCAGCGAATGCGTCCAGTGCTTGTCCTTCATCGGATTGCGGCGCTGGAACGCGGCCAATTGCTTCGCGCCGACGGGATAGAGAATCAGCTCGTCTTTCGCGGTCGTCACGTCGTAACGCGCGTCGAGTTTCGTGCCGAAGTAGTAGAGGTACGGCGCTACCCACTCGAAGTACCCGTCTGCTTTCGCGCCGGAGAATGTCGCCACGGTGAGGCGTTTGTCGCCGCGTGACAACGCCTGCTGAAACTCCACCGCATTCAGCGGCGTCGTGCCGCGCATCGGAATGACGTCGAACTGCCCGTCGACCATCACCCACTTCCTGCGGTCGCGCAGATACGCCTCGGCCACGACATGTCCGGCGCCCGATTCACGTGTTTCCGCGTCGACGGTCTTGAGGTTCAGCACGCGCGCGGGGACGCCGACGGAGTTGAGCGCCGCGGCGAGCACGATCGAGTATTCGACGCAACGGAAGCGCTGACCTTTGGACGCCTCTTCGAGGATGGTGATCGGGTCGTACTTTGACGGCTCGTTCGAGCCGTTGTGCTCCCACCGCGTGCGAACCCACCGCGACATCGCGCGGACGCGGTCATAGTCCGACGCGGCGCCGCGCACGACTTCGTCGAGCTGATATGCGGCGCGCAGCTTCTGCAGGTACTCGGACGTCGATGCGCTGCGCTGAAAAGGCTTCGTCAGCGGTTCGCGCGACTTCGTGAACGCGAGCTTCGGAGCGGTCACTGTTCCAGCGGAAGCGGAGGTGCAGAACGCGATGAGCAGCGCGACGACGATCGAGGCTCGCATGACCATCTCAGACGTGCCGAGGCACCTGGCGGTTAGGACTACAATCCGCGGCATTCTGACAAAGCGGAGCGGCGATGGCGTATTGCGCGTACTGCGGTAGTTACGTGGCCGGAGTGTCGTCCGTTCCGTGCGCATCGTGCGGAAAGCCGACCAACGGTGCGCCGCCACGTCCACCCGCACCGCCCGCTGCAAACACGGTTGCACTGATCGTCGGCGTCGCGGTCGGCGGAATCGGACTGCTGGCGACCATCGGGATCGTCGCGGCGATTGCCATTCCGAACCTGCTCATCGCGAAACAGCGTCCGCAGCAGCAACGGACCATCGCCGGAATCCGCACGATGGCCGCGGCCGTCGACAGCTACATCGACGCGAACAACGAAGTGCCCGACGCTGCAACGCCCGACGAGTTGAGACGGCTGCTCGTCCCGAAACACGCCGCATCCATTCCGAAAGACGGCTGGGACAATGACCTCCGCTACGCCGCATTGCCGCAGGGATACGCGATCGCGAGCGGCGGCGCCGACGGGCACGTCGATCGTCCACTCAACGAGTACAAAGTGCAGCAGGGAACGCTGCACCTCGATTGCGACATCGTCTTCGCGTACGGAAAGTTCGTGCAGTACCCGGCGAGCGCGTATCGGGAGGCGCCGGAGTGATGTACTGCACGAGCTGCGGTCACGAGCGCGCTGACGACGCGACCGTCTGCGCGAACTGCGGTCAGGCCGTGCAGATCTTTGCCGCACCGCCGCACGTCCCGAATTACCTCGTGCAGTCCGTTCTCGCGGCGCTCTGCTGCTGCCTGCCGTTCGGGATCGTGGCCCTGGTTTTTGCAGCGCAGGTGAACTCGAAGCTCGCAGCCGGCGACGTCGCCGGTGCGCAGGCATCGTCGAGGCGTGCACGCACGTGGATCATCGTCGCGGTGATTGCCGGCATCGTCACCGCTGCCGCTCTCGGCGCGCGGTTTTGGTTGTGAAGAGGAGGGAAGATTGAACTGCCCGCATTGTGGAACCTCGAATTTCGATAACGCCAGCATCTGCGCGAATTGCGGCCGTGCGCTGCACGCCGCGCCCCCACCGCCGCCGCCGACCAACACCTACATGCCGCCGCCTCCGTCGTCGCCTGGAGCGGGCTACGGCAGCGCCGCCGGCTACGGCGCACCAGTTCCCGGTGCGCGCGTTCCGAACTACCTCATCTTCGCGGTGTTCGTGACGTTCTGCTGCTGCATGCCGCTCGGCATCGTCGCGATCATTTTCGGCGCGCAGGTGAATTCGAAGCTGGCGGTGGGCGACTACGCCGGTGCGACGGAAGCGTCGCGAAAGGCGAAGCTGTTCTGCTGGATCGCGGTGGCCCTCGGCCTCGGCGGCTTCATCATCGCGATGGTCATCAATGGCGCAGCTCTCATTCCCCTCATTCTCGAATCGGCTGCTACTCGGTAGCGCGGCGGTCGTTGCCGCAGCGGGCGGGTGGGTGCTCTTCACCTATCCGCCGGCGACGACGCCGTTCTATCCGCAGTGCGCGTTCCGCATGCTCACCGGTCTCGATTGTCCGGGGTGCGGAACGACACGCGCGCTGCATCACCTGCTGCACGGCCGCATCGAAGAGGCGTTCTTCCTCAATCCGCTGCTGTTCGTGATCCTGCTGGTTGCGCTCTGCGCGGCGCCGAGTGTGATGCGCGGCGAGCGGCCCGGCTTTCTGTCGAAGCCGTGGTTCGGCTGGGGGAGTTTTGCGATGGTGGCGGGTTGGTGGGTAGTGCGCAACCTCTGACGCGCACCACCCACCGAATTCAGATCAGATCAACGGTGGTCGTTGAAGAACGTCCACTGTCCGACCGGACGTCCCTGCTGGAGATGCTGCGCCTGCAGGTAGCCATCGATCGCGCAGACCATGCCGAGCAGGCCGCTGACGATGCCGCACGACGCGAGGCCGAGCACCCAGCCGACGATCGCCACGATGCCTTTGGTTTTCTGTCCCATGACGATGTAGCCGACTCCCGCGAACAGGAGCAGGTTCAGAACGAGGACGAGGATCGGGTCTTTCGGCGGCGTCGTCGGATAAACGAGATCGCCACCGCCGCCCGCCGGCGGAAGCGACGACGGTGGCGGCGGCGGGGGAGAGTAGGAGGACGGAGGAAGCTCGCTCATCAGATGTTGATGTTCTTTCCGAGGTCGCTGAGCACCGGAACGGTGAAGCGCTGACCACCCACGCCCTTGATGATCGCGATCACTCGGACTACGAAGAAGCCCATGCCGATCACGCAGCTCAGCGAGGTCGCGATGCAGCCGATCGCGGTCGGGGCGAAGTAGCCGATGACCCACGAGATCACCCACGCGAGGATCTCGCCGATGGTGATGCCGAGGCCGTTCTTCGCGTGCCACTGCACCTCGGGGTCATCCTTTTTCGTGAGCAGCGGGATGAGCACGAGAATCCAGAGATACGACAGCACGACCATCAGAGTGCGGTCGGAGCCCGCGGGCGCGCCGGAACCAGTTCCGCCCCCGTACGGCGGAGGTGGCGGTGGCGTGTACGAACCGCCTCCCGGAGGAGGGGGAGTTGCAGGTGGAACTGTGGGCGGAGGAATCTCGCTCATTTCATCTCCTTGCGTGTTGGTGGAAACACGAAATTCTAATCGTTTTCGGTGACCCTGGTGAGACTGCGTTCTGCGGCGCGCATTGGTATCACCGACAGCGCGGCCGATAGCGTGAGCGCAATCACGATCGGCAGTACCGCACCGGCCCGTCCGATCACTTCACCGGCTCCGAACACGTTCGACATCAGGTAGCGCATGACCGGCCGCGCCATCAGCACCATCATCACTCCGACGTAGGCCATCGACACCGCCATGTAGGCAAAGCCGCCGAGGGAGAGGCCGACCTGCAGCGGGTTCTCGATGTGGAACTGCGGCGACAACGCGCCCATCGCCACGCCGAGACTGACCAGCGTGATTGCGAGCAGCGACGCACCGATCATCGTGAACGCCCAGACCACCGCATTCGCGTCGAGCAGCACGTTCGCGAATGTCGTGAGCAGGAGCGACAGCAACGTGAGCGGCGCCGCGTAGACCAACACCTTCACGCGCAGAAAATCGCGATACGAGATCGGCGCGGTCTGCAGCATCCAGAACGCTTTTCCTTCCGCCGAAACGGACGGATAGGCGAAGCGGAGGCAGATCGCGGCGATGACGAATCCGGCCATGCCGACGTTCGCGTACGCGACGAGCGTGGCGCGCGCGTCGCCACCGAGCGGCAGCATGTGGATGTTGTAGAGATAGATGAAAAGCAGGGCCGCCATGAGGAAGAGCTGCGACCACTGCGCGACGTCGCGCGTGAGCGTCCGCACCTCTTTCGCCAGCATCGCGCGCAGCGGCGGGTCGGCGCGTGCGATGAGCCGGTCGAGCAGGCGCGTCGTCGAGACGGCGCCGAGGGCGACCGGGGCCATGCTCTCGCGCGCGCGCACGAAGGCGACAAAGTACGACGAGCGTGCGACGACGACGAACGCCGCGAAGAGCGCGATCGCGAGAATGGCAACGCGCGGCGCGAGGAACGGTGGATTCGCGCTGGTCATCAACTCCGCGACCGTGGTGCTCGGATAGATGCTCATCGCCGGCAGCTCGAGCGAGAGCAGCACCTGCCGCACGTCGCCACTCTGCACGTCCATGAAGAAGCGCTCCGGCCTGCTCATCCGGAACGCGATCACGATCAGCGTCAGCACGATCACGGCGAGCGTGGCGACGATCTGATGAACGCGCCGCACCGGAAACCAGCGCACCAGCAGCAGGATGATCAGCGACGCGAGCGACACCGGGATGGTGAGCATCACCGCGAGGTTCAGCAGCACGATCGCCTGAAACTGCAGCGGCTTTTCATAGTGCCGCGCGAACGAGACCACCAGCGGAATGAGAAAGAGGAAGACGACCGCGGAAGCCTGAACGAGCGTTTTCAGCCAGCGGTCGATGGCGATGCGCAGCTTCGAGCGCGGTGCGGCGTGATAGACATCGAGATCGAGATCGGTGAAGAACGCGCCGATGGCGGCGGTCATCGACGACGAGAAGAGGATCACGCTCGCCACCATGAAGACGAGTGAGAGCAGGTTGCGCAACAACCCGAGCGCGAAGAACGGCGTCTCTGCCTCGACCCGCGCGAGAGCGGTGTACATCCGCGCAAACAACGCGTAGTCGGCCCCGAGAAACAGCGCGACGATCCCACTCACGATCGCCGTCCGCAGCATCGTGGCCGCGTTCAGCGGACGAAGCCGCGCGAGGGCGAGACGGAGCGGCCACATGGTCCGGTCACTGTACGCGTTGTTTGCTCGGGGTTGTTGTCGGTTGTCGGTTGTCAGTTGTCTGTGCGTTTTCGCCGGGACGTCAGGCACAGGCGACTCGCAACAGGTTGTTGTCAGTTGTCAGTTGTCGGTTATCTGCGACTTACCGCTGAACGAAAACTCACAGACAACTGACAACCGACAGCCGACAACAAACTAAGTGAGCGGCTTCACCTCATCGAACCACTTCATCATCGACACGCTGCGCGCGGCGCGCGCTTTGGATCGCTCGATGCCGGACTGGATCAGGCGCTCGATGAGGCGCGGGTATTTCAGCTCGGTTGCTTCCCACAGCTTCGGGTACATGGAGACAGCGGTGAAGCCGGGGATGGTGTTGATCTCGTTGAGATAGAGGCGGTTCGTGCCGCGCTCGAGGAAAAAGTCGACGCGTGCGAAGCCGGACGCGCCGACCGCTTTGAACGCGGTGATGGCGAGGCGGCGGAACTCTTCACTTTTGTCGGCGCCGAGCTTCGCCGGGATCACGAGCTGCGATTTGTTGTCGACGTACTTGTCGGCGTAATCGTAAAAGTCGCCGCCCGCGACGATCTCGCCCGGCACGCTCGCTTCCGGCTTCTCGTTCCCGAGGACCGCCACTTCGATCTCCCGCGCATCGACGCCGCGCTCGATCAGCACCTTCTCGTCGAAGCGCAGCGCGTGCTCGATCGCTTTGGCGAGGTCTTTGTCGTTCTTCACTTTCGTCACGCCGACCGACGAGCCGCCGTTTGCAGGCTTGACGAAATACGGGAGGCGCAGTGCGTTCGCGACCGCGCGCGTGACCCGCTCGCGCTCGTGCTGCCACTCGTGGTCGAGCAGCGCGACGTAGTCGACCATCGGCAGCTTCGCGGCGGCGAAGGCCTGCTTCATGTGCACCTTGTCCATCCCGACCGCGGAGGGAGTGACGGCGCTGCCGACGTACGGAAGTCCGAGCATTTCGAGGTAGCCCTGCAACGAACCGTCTTCGCCGCCGGTGCCGTGAATGAGCGGAAAGATGATGTCGAAGGTCGCGGTGCGCGACCACACCTCGAACGAGAAATCGGCGTCGCCCGTGACGCTCGGCTCCTCGCCGCGCAGGATGCGCGCGCTGCGCTCCGGCGCCACGAATTTGCCGTCGCGCGCGATGCACATCGGCGTGATCGCAATCCGCTCTTTCGGCGCCGCATTCGCGACCGAACGAGCGGAAAGAATCGAGACGTCGTGCTCGGCGGAACGGCCGCCGAATAGGAGGATTACGTTGATGAGCGAAGACATGGTTTGGATTGTTGCTGGTGGCTGGTTGCTGGTTGCTTGCGCCGTTTCGCCCGGGCGTAATGCACAGGCAACCAGCAACTAACAACCAGCCACCGCCGCGTCAGCGGCGCTACCGTCCCAGCGGAATGCTCCCCAGCAGGTACTTCAGGTCTTCATCGCGCCAGCGCAGGCCGCCGCCGAGGATGAAGGAGGTGTCGTTGAGCGGGTTCTCGACGCCGCTGCGGATGAAGAGCTGCGGCGTGCGCTGCGTCTCTTTGCGCACGACGTATTCGCCGAGGAGGCGGAGGTGCGGTTTGTTGTCGTTCTTGCCGCCGAAATCGAACGCTTCGCCGGTCACGCGCAGCCGGTCGCCGAGCTGATAGTCGGCGCCGACGCCGCCGGTCGAATCGAAGAGGCCGATGCGCACGGAGAGATCGTCGAGCTGCCACCCCGCCTGCGCGGAGATGACGAAGTCGCGGTCGTATTTCGTGGTCTCGGTGATGATCGTTTCGGACTGACCGGTGGCCGGATTGGTGCGCGTTTCGATGTTCAGCTTCTCGCGTTTGCGGCCGCGCGGATCGTCCGCGAGCTCGAGGTTGTAGAAGCGATTCCGCTCCGGATTCGGCACCAGCCGCAGGCCGACCGCCGCGCGCGACGCGCCGTCGGTGACCGGCACGCCGCCCACTTCCTGCGTGCCCATGCCGGCGTAGTAATCGCCCGTGATGCCGAGGTCCATCTGGATGCGCGTGGCGCGTCCGAGCGTCTCCTGCAGCGACTTCACGCCGCTCTCGACGGACGAAAGCGCGCCGGTGAGCCGGTCGTGCGCTTCGTTGCTCGTCAGCAGCTTGCCGACCGTTCCTTCGCCGGCGCGCACGCGGCCGGTGATGTCGTTCAGATTTTCGGCCGTGACGCGCAGATCGGCCGAAAGGCCGCGCAGGTTCTGCACGACGTCGCGCACGTCGGAGCGGTTCTCGCCGACCGTGCCGCCGATCTGGTTTGCCACCCGGTCGAGCGTCGCGGCGAGACGCGGGATCTCGCGACGCAGGTGCTCGGTGATCTCGCGTGTGTTCACGAGAGTCGCGTCGACGTTCGCGCGGTTCGCGGAGATGAGCAGCCGCACGTCCGCGGTGATGAGGCGGACGTTTTCGACGATGTCGACGAGGCGCTGCTGCCCTTGCTGTCCACCGAGCACGTTGCGCAGAGATGCGGTGATCACTTTCACGTCCTGGGCGATGGCGGCCACTTCGTCGGTGATCTCGTCGATCGACGCGGTCTGCCCTCCCGGAATCTGCACGCTCGCGCCGGCGATGACCGGCGCACGCGAGGTGCCGGGATCGATTTCGATGTAGCGCTCGCCGAGCAGGCCGAGGTTCGCAATTTTCGCGGAAGCGTCGGAGTGCAGCGGCACGTCGTCGGCCACCGTCATCGTCACGAGCGCGCGGCCGTCGGGCAGCGATTGGATCTTCGTGACGTGGCCCTTGCGCACGCCGCCGATGCGGACCGTCGCTTCGTCCTCGAGCCCTGCCGCGTTCTCGAAGACGACTTTCACCTCGCGCATCTCACCGGCGCGACGCAGATTGATGTCCTCGATTCGCAGGATGAAATAGCCGAGGACGGCGAGCGCGACGAGCATCACGACGCCGACTTTTGCTGCAGAAGTCATGGTTCTTTACTCCGTTGGATGGTGAGCGGGTCGATGCCCGCCCTGCGCAACATCTGGAACAGCGTAGCAAGCGGCAGTCCGACCACATTCGTGTAGCTGCCATGAATCGATTCGATGAACATCGCGCCGATGCCCTGCACCGCATACGCGCCCGCTTTGTCGAGCGGCTCGCCGGTGCCGACGTACCACGCGATCTCATTCGGCGCGAGCGGAAGCATGCGCACTTCGGATTCGGCCACGCGCGTGTCGCGATAGCCGCGCTCCGCATTCTGCAACGTCACGCCGGTGTAGACGACGTGGGTTTTTCCCGCGATGGTCGAGAGCATCCGCGCGGCATCGGCTTCGTCGACCGGCTTCTCGAGCAGCTCTTCGCCGAGGAGCACGGTGGTGTCGGCGGCGATGATCCACCGCGATTCGTTTTCCGCCGCCAGCGCCTGCGCTTTGTCTCTCGACAGCCGCGCCACGTACTCCTCGGGCGCTTCTCCGTCCTGACGCACTTCCGGAACGTTGCTCGGGCGCACGTCGAAGTCGAGCCCGATCGAGGCGAGCAGCTCGCGCCGTCGCGGCGATGCGGAGGCAAGGATGAACTTCACGGCGCGGAGTTTATGACAGCGGAGGACCGGCGCACTTCACAGCCGGGTGATGTTCAGCACGACGACGATCCGCGCCTCGGGGACGATTTTGTAAATGATGCGCAGCTCGCCGGTGCGATAGCTCCAGAGGCCTTTCAGCGGCTCGAATAAAGGCGCCCCGGCGATCGGGTCGAGCTCGATGCGGCGCAGCGCGGCGTCGTAAATCGGAGGCACCGACGGCGCGAATCGCAGTCGCTCGTATCTTCCGCGCTGCTCCGGCTGTTCCTGATCGGCCTCCGCGAGTCGCGCGAACAGCAGCGAGTCGTTGGCGATGTCGATCGTCTCGCGCAGCGCCGTGTACTCGTCGTGCGAGACGAGCACCGCCACCGGACGGCCGTAACGCTCGAACACCGTTTGCGTCCCCTGCACCTCGCACTCGCGGATGAGGTCGCGCGCGTCTTCGCCGAGGTCGAGGAGCTCGATGCGTCTCACAACACCGATTCTTTGAGGTATTCGCGGAAATCGCGGCCGAGCTTCGGATGGCGCAGCGCGTAATCGACCGTCGCCTTGAGGTAGCCGAGCTTCTCGCCGGCGTCGTAGCGCGTTCCCTCGAACACGTATCCGTAGAAATCGCCCGACTGCACGAGCGCGCGCAACGCGTCGGTGAGCTGAATCTCGCCCCCCGCGCCGCGCTCGGTGTTCTGGAGGTGCGGAAAGATTTCAGGCGTGAGGATGTAGCGGCCGATGATCGCGTAGTTCGACGGCGGATCGGATTTCGGTTTCTCGACCATGTCTTTGACGAGGAACCGCCGGTCGCTGACCAGCTCTCCCGCCACGACGCCGTAGCGCGACGTCTCTTCATCGCTCACCTGCATCAGCGCGACGACCGGCCGGCCGGTGTCTTCGAAGACGCGCCGCATCTGAAGGAGGCAGGGGAGCTCGGCGAGGATGACGTCGTCCGGCAGCACGACCGCGAACGGCTCGTTGCCGACCGCATCGCGCGCGGTGAGCACCGCGTGGCCGAGGCCGAGCGCTTCTTTCTGGCGAACGGCCATCAGGTCGACCATCCGGCTGACCGCGTCGACTTCCGCGAGCAGCTCGTCTTTGCCGCGCTCGCGCAACGAGCGCTCGAGCTCCGCGGTGCGGTCGAAATGGTCGAGGATCGTCTCCTTCCCTTTCGACGTGACGATGACGAGCTTGTCCATCCCGGAGTCGCGCGCCTCCTCGATCCCGTACTGGAGGATCGGCTTGTCGACCAGCGGCAGCATTTCTTTCGGGATCACTTTCGTCGCCGGAAAGAAACGGGTGCCGAAGCCGGCACAGGGGAAAACGCATGTGCGGAGGTTGCTCATCAGGGCGCGAGGATAGCAGGACGGCACGCGCGGCCGGGCTCGCGACGCCGCCGCCGGTCAGCGCCGGTCGAGTTTCTTCAGCGCGCGCTTCGCATCGCGTGCCTGGCGCGGCCAGACACAGCGGCCGTCCCAGACGCGCCGATAGAGCGCGATGGCGGCGTCGCGATGTCCGTCTTCGGCGTGCTCGCGCGCGCGATCGAGCATCGACTCCGCATCGCCCTCCAACCGTTCGAGCTCCGTCGCCACCAGCTCTTCGACGTCGCTCACCGGCAGCTCGCCGTCGTCACTGCCGACCCGCCCGAGGATGTTGCCGTCGTCATCCGTGAGCACTGCCGCCGGTACGTTGGCGCCGACTTCGAGCGAGGTGAGGCGATTCGTGTCGTTGAACCGCACGACACGCATGGCCACGCACCGCGATGAGAAGAGGGTGAGCTCGTACGAGGTCAGGAGCTCGGAGCGCCGCAGCTCTTCCGCCGAGGCGGGGATCCAGAAGAGCACGAGCGGCGCGTCGACCGGTGTCGACGGGTCGAGGACGCGCCATGGAACGAGCGAGAGACGCGACTCCCCGGCCGCGAGCGCTGCCGCTCCGGCGGTCAGAACGGCGATCGCCGCAAGGACGCGCGTCAACCGGACCATCTGCAAAAAAGCCTCGGGGGGAGCGGCGAATTATACGTTGCAGCCGCACGTCCGGCACTAGAATCGCCCGATTCCGGACAGTCTTGATTCAATGGGCATGGCGCAACGCTCCTTCGGCCACTACGAAGTTTTAGGACCCCTCGGTGCGGGCGGCATGGGGGAGGTTTTTGCGGCGCACGATCCGCGCCTCGGCCGCAAGGTGGCGATCAAGATGCTGCCGGAGCGGCTCGCCTCGGATCGCGACACGCTGACGCGTTTCACGCAGGAAGCGCGCTCCGCCTCGGCGCTGAATCATCCGAACATCGTGACGATCCACGAGGTCGGCACCGCCGACGGCTGCCCATACATCGTCATGGAGCACATCGATGGGCAGGATCTGCGGACGCTCGTGCACGCGGGGGCGCTGCCGATCCGGAGAGCGCTCGACATCGCGGCGCAGATCGCCGACGGCCTGGCCGCGGCGCACGAGCGCGGGATCGTTCATCG
The DNA here is from genome assembly GCA_036388835.1 of Thermoanaerobaculia bacterium. Taxonomy (GTDB): domain Bacteria; phylum Acidobacteriota; class Thermoanaerobaculia; order Gp7-AA8; family Gp7-AA8; genus QHVT01. The sequence goes on from DASVRB010000367.1 coordinate 12,201, forward strand.
CGATCTCAAGCCCGAGAACATCATGCTGACGCGCGACGGCTTCGTGAAGATCCTCGATTTCGGTCTCGCGAAAATCATGACGCCGGCGCCGGAAACGGGCGAGAAGACGCTGCAGCTGGAGATGCCGGGCACGAACCCCGGCACGATCCTCGGCACGGTCGGCTACATGTCGCCGGAGCAGGCGACGGGGCGGCGGCTCGACTTCCGATCGGATCAGTTCGCGTTCGGCGCGATCCTCTACGAGCTCGTCACCGGCAAGCCTGCGTTCGACGGCGAGACGGCGATCGACACGCTCTCCGCGATCCTGCATCACGAGCCGGCGCCGCTGACGAAAACGAACCCGCGCGTGCCGGTGCAACTGAGCGATCTGCTCCGCCGCCTGCTCGCGAAATCGGCGGACGAACGCTATTCGTCATCGCGCGATCTCGCACGCGAGCTGCGGTTGCTGCGCGATCGCGTGGTGGCGGAGGAGAGCGGTTTCCATCAGAAGCTCGAGCCATCGCGCAAACCGGTGTTCGCGATCGTGGCCGCGGTCGCGCTGGCGCTGTTCCTTGTCGGTGTCGCGTTCATTGCGCGTGAACGGAATTCGACTACCGCGTCGAATCCCGCTACATCGGTTCCTGCACAGAAGAAGTACCTGGCGGTGCTCGGCTTCAAAGCGGGAGATCCGCAGGGGCAGCTCGTCGCGGAAGGCTTCACCGAAACGCTGACCGCGCGTCTGGCGCGTTACACCGGCGTGCAGGTGATGCGTCCGGGAGCGACGGAGCGCGAGACGAGCGACCCTCGCGAAGCGGCGCGCAATCTCGGTGCGAATCTCGTCCTGAGCGGCGTGATGCAGCGCGAGGGGGAGCGGATCCGCGTCACGTACACGGTCGTCGACGCGACCAGCGGCCGGCGCTGGAGCGATCTCGTCGACGGCACCGCGAGCGACCTGTTCGGCGTGCAGGATGAAGTGGCGGCGAGCGTGGCCCGGAACCTCGAGCTCGGCGCGACGACCGTGCGCGCAACACTCGATCCAGCCGTGTCGCAGCGCCGCTTTTTAGAAGCGCTCGGTCATCTGCGCCGCTACGACAACGAGCAGTCGCTGCAGAGCGCAATCACGATCCTCAATGACCTCGGGCCATCGCCGACGGTGCAGGCTGCATTGGCGCGCGCATATCTGCTGAAGTACCAGGTCACGCGCCAGCCCGAATTTGCGGCACAAGCCAGCGAGGCGGCCGACCGCGCGTTGCAGGCGGATCCGCAAAGCCTCGACGTCAACGTCACGCTCGGGCATTTGCGCCGCCAGACCGGCCACCACAAACAAGCGATCGACGCGTTTCTACGTGTCCTCTCGCAACAGCCGAACAACGCGGACGCGGTCCTCGGCCTCGCCGACACGTATGCAGCCTCCGACGACGTCGCTCGTGCAGAACAGACGTACAAGCGAGCGATCGAGCTGCAGCCGAATTACTGGGGCGCTTATAACCAGCTCGGCGCCTTCTACTTTGTGAACGCACGCTACGCCGACGCGATCCGGCTCTTCGAGAAAGTCATTCAACTCGTGCCGGACAACGAGTACGGCTACAACAATCTGGCGGGCATCTACTCGACTCTCGGTCGTTATGACGAGGCTGTGCGTGTGACGCGCGAATCGATTGCACGCAACCCATCGGCGCAGGCGTATTCAAATCTCGGAACCTTCACGTATTACGCAGGCCGTTTTCCTGAAGCGGCGGCCGCTCTCGAGAAGGCCGTGCAGCTCGCGCCGAGTGATTTTGTCTCGTGGCGCAATCTTGGAGACGCGTACAGGTGGGTTCCGAATCACGAAGAGAAGGCGCGCGCCGCGTACAAACGCGCAATCGAATTGAGCGACGGGCTCATTGCGGTCAATCGTAATCACGCCTCCGCGCACAGAACCCGTGCTGTCGCTCTCGCGAAGCTCGGCCGGCAGCAGCCGGCGCGTGCAGCGATTCTGCGTGCGCTCGAGCTCGAGCCGAAGAACGCACAAAGCGCCTACGAGGCCGCGGTCATTGCACTCGTCGGCGGCGCCGACGATGAAGCCGCATCGCGCATCGAACAGGCGCTTCGACTCGGTGCGAGTGCTGAAGACTTCAGGCGCGACCCTGAATTTGCGAAGCTCGTGAAAACAGGTAGGCTGGAAGCAATCATCGCGGGAGCCCGGTCCAGCCCCGAACGATGATTCAGCAAGAGAGGAGCTTCAGCCAATGCCAAACGATCTTCCCGACAAAGTCGTGCGTCTGAGTCTCAATGGCGAAGGGTTCGCCATTCCCGATCAGGATCCTGTGGAAGTCAATCGCGGCAATCAGAAACTGCGCTGGTGTGCCGATTTCCAGTTCACGATCGATATCGTCGGTTACACGGACGTGAAGTACACGACCAATGGCGCGGGCAACGATTGCCCCTACAACGCCAAAACCGGCTATTTCACAGGCCAGAGCTACAAGTATTCGATTACCGCGAACGGGAAGACCAACGATCCGGAAATTCAGATCAGACCCTAATGTCCACCCTCCTCACCCCGGCCGACTGGCTGGCCAGACTTCCTGGTGAGAAGGGCGCGCGTTCCGTGCTCGCGTTCGAGCACGGAACGCTCACTGTGAAGCTTTATGCGCCGCGCGGCACCGATCCGCAGCAGCCGCATACGCGCGACGAGGCGTACGTCGTCGTCAGCGGCAGCGGGACGTTCGTGCATGGCGATCGCCGCAACGCATTCCGGCCGGGCGATTTGCTGTTCGCGCCGGCCGGATTGCCGCATCGGTTCGAGGATTTCACCGACGACTTTGCGGTGTGGGTCCTGTTTTATGGACCCGAGGGTGGGGAACGCTGACTATTCGACGTTGTCGGCGTAGATCGTCACTTTCGCCGTCTTCTGCAATTCCGCGGTCGTGTTGCTGATCGCTTCGACGATCTTCTGCGCGTTCGAGCTCAGAAGGTATTCGCGGATGCCGGCGCGTGCGGACTCGAACGGCTCCTTCGCCGGCGGCCGCTTGTCTTCGACCAGGATCAGGTGCATGCCGTCTTCGGCTTCGAGGATGCCGCTGAACGTGCCCGGCGTCATGGAGAACGCGGCCGTCGCCACGTGTGCGTCGACCGCCTCACGCGACACCCATCCGAGGTTGCCGCCGGCAGCAGCGGTGGGGTGATCGGAGTACTGCTGCGCGAGACGCGCAAACGCTTCGGACACTTTCTGCGGATCGTTCGCGACGGCGGCGCGGGCGCTCGAAAGCTCCTGCAGCGCGCGGCCGATCTGCAGGCGCGCATCAGCCTGGCTGCGGTTCGCGGTGGTGACGAGGATCATGCGCACTTTCGCCTGCTCCGGACGCATGAAGTCGGCGGCGTGCTCTTCGTAGAACTTGCGGATGGTCGCTTCGTTGACGACCGGATTCGCGATCACGTCGCGCACGTAGATGTCGAAGAGCGCCGATTCCTTCGCCGCTTCGAGCTCCGCCTGGACCGTGGCTGACTTCTGGAAGTTCGCGGCCGCGGCCTGCTGCAGCAGCAGGCGCTTGCGGATGTAGTTGTCGAGGAAACCGCGCTTGCCGCCGCCGTTCTTGTCGTACTGCGTCCGCGCTTTCTCGCTGAGCCGGTTCCAGAGCTGATCGAGCTGCGTCCTGGTGATCGTCTCGCCGTTCACGACCGCGACGACATCCGGCGAGCCGGCCGTGCCCTGCTGCGCGTGCATCGGCGCCGAGGCGAGAGAGAAAAGAGCGAGTGCAATGAGAGTTCGTTTCATACTGGTTTGAATGCCTCCGGTGATGACCGCAGTTGAGACGTGGCCGTGGGGAGAAGGTTTCCGTGCACAACTCCCGCGACGGGCGGACCAACACGACCCCCGGAGGGGCCATTCCGGAGTTTTTGTTGTCAAGGGTTTCCGCCACTTTTCCACAGCTGTTGAAAACGGGAATTCGCGCGTTGCGCAGCACGTCTCACCGCCGCTGGAGCGCTGCTGAAAGCGCTGTGGAATGAGCATTTCGGGACTCCACCGACCGTAGACTCCGCCCCCTCCAATGTCCGTCGCCCAACTCGACGTATCCATCGACCGGCCGATGCCGCAGAGCCCCGACGCGGAGCGCGCCATCCTCGGCGCGATCCTGATCAACAACCACGCGTTCTACCGCGTGATCGGGACGATCGATACCGACGACTTTTTCAAAGACGCGCATCGCACCATCTTCGCGACCATGCGCACGATGGCCGAGCGAAGCCAGGAAATCGAGCCGCTCACGCTGAAGGAAGAGCTGGCCAAGCACGCGCTGCTCGACCAGGTCGGCGGCGTCGCGTACGTCTCGGCGCTTCTCGATGCCGTCCCCGACGTCGCAAACGTGGAGCGGTACGCCCGCATCGTCAAAGAAAAATCGATGCTGCGCCGCCTCATCGTCATGGGGAACAGCGTCATGCGCGCCGCGCTCGACGCGCCGAGTGAACCGGGCGAAGTGCTCAACATCGCCGAAAAAACGCTGTACGAAATCGCCGAAGGCACCACCGACAAAGGCTTCGTCGGCCTCGACAAAATCACCCGCACCAACATGGCGGCGATCGAACAGATCCACTCGAACGCCGGCCGCCTCGTCACCGGCCTCCCCACCGGCTACGACCGTTTCAACGAGATGACCTCCGGCTTCCAGCCCGGCGACCTGATCATCCTCGCGGCCAGGCCGTCGATGGGGAAAGCGCAGCCGCTCGATTCGAAAGTGCTGACCCGTCGCGGCTGGACGTGCATGGGCTCACTGCAGATCGGCGACGAGCTCGCGTCGGTCGACGGCGCCGAGTCTCGCGTGGTCGGAGTGTTTCCGCAGGGCGAACGAGAGGTGTATCGCGTCACGTTTTCGGATGGACGATCCGCCGAATGCTGCCTCGAGCATCTCTGGCGAGTGAGTTACCGCACCTGGCGCGAGCCACGAGTGCTGTCAACAGAGAAACTGATCGAGATGCTGCAGCGGAAGCGGTATCGCGGACGCCTCTACGTCGAGACGTTCTCCGGCGAGTTCGGCAATGACGCGGACCTTCCCGTCGATCCGTGGCTACTCGGCGTGCTGCTCGGCGACGGCACGACGCACGGCAGCGGCGTTGGTTTTTCGACCGCGAGTGCGGAGCTCCTTCAGCGCGTCGGCGACGTGGTGGGGAACGACTTCGACGTCACTACGAGCGGCGGCTACGACTACCGCATCGTGCAGAAAGGGCCGAAGACGAGAGGCCGCGGCTATCGCACCGAGAACCCGTTGAAGGTCGCGCTGGAGTCGCTCGGATTGTGGGACCGCCGCGCGCACGACAAATTCATTCCGAAGCGCTACTTCTCGTCGTCACTGCAGAGTCGCGCGCAGCTCCTGAAAGGGTTGCTCGACACCGATGGCTGGGTCGAGCGCTGGGGGAGCGTCCGTTTCGCGTCGAGCAGTGAACAGTTAGCGCAGGACGTCGTCGAGCTCGTGCGATCGATCGGGGGAACCGCGTCGTACTTCAGCAAGCGCACGTCGTACACGTATGACGGCGAGCACCGTATGGGCCGTCCTTCCTATGTCTGCAACATTCAGTTGCCCGCGGGAGCGCAAATGCAGCTTCTGCAGGCGAAAGAGGCGCGACGCAAGGCCTCGGTCCGACAGCGGCGGCTGACGATCCGCTCGATCGAGCCGACGCGCTTCACGCAGACGCAGTGCATCGCCGTTTCCCATCCATCGAGGCTCTACATCACCGACGGCTTCACGGTGACGCACAACACCTCTTTCATGATGAACATCGCCGAATCCATTGCCCTCCCCGGCAAGGATGGGCAGCCGCGCGCGGGCGATCGTCTGTACAGCGTCGGCGTGTTTTCGCTCGAGATGTCGAAGGAGCAGATCGGGCTGCGCATCCTTTCGTCGGAGTCGGGCGTCTCGAATCACCTCATCCGCTCCGGCATGCTCTCCGAGCGCAACTGGCGCGAGCTTGCGGAAGCCTCGGCGCGGCTGGCGAAGGGGAAGATTTATGTCGACGACACGGCCGGCATGGACCCTCTCGAGATGCGCGCGAAAGCGCGGCGGCTGAAGATGGAGGCGGGGCTCGACATGATCATGGTCGACTACCTGCAGCTCATGTCGGTCAAAGGAAAGATCGAGTCGCGGCAGCAGGAGGTCTCGCAGATCTCCCGCAGTCTGAAGGCGATTGCGAAAGAGCTCGGCGTGCCGCTGCTCTCGCTCTCGCAGCTCTCCCGCCGTTCGGAACAGCGCACCGGCGATCACCGTCCGCAGCTCTCCGACCTCCGCGAGTCGGGCTCGATCGAGCAGGACGCCGACCTGGTCTGCTTCATCTATCGCGATGAGGTCTACAACAAAGAGACCGAGGAAAAAGGCATCGCCGAGATCATCATCGGCAAACAGCGCAACGGCCCCATCGGCGATTTCAAGCTCGTCTTCCGCAACGACATCACCAAGTTCTTCAACTACGAGCCGCAGCCGGATTACATGCCGGCGGGGGGATAGTGCAGAACGCGCGGCGGACGTAGTGTTGTGGAGCGGCCGCCGCTCCACCTGTCACCCCGAGCGTAGTCGAGGGGCCTGGGTGGGAGGGGCGGCAGGCACGTGCGTCGCGCCCCGCCCGCCCAGGTCCCTCGACTACGCTTCTAATGACATCGCAGATGTCATCGCACTCCTCAAGGCCGGCCAACGTAGTACAGCGTGCCCGAGGCTGGGCCGACCAGCGCCGCCGGCCGTGCCGGCTCGGGATGACAGGTGGGCCGCGTCGCCGCCGGCAGAGCAAAAAACGGCGCGACAATGACCGGATGCGTGCCGTCGCTCTCGCGCTCCTGATCCTCTTCGCCCTCGCCGCGCGGGCGGATGTTTTTCATCTCACGCTCGACGACATGATTCATCCAGTTGCGGATGAATTCGTGGGGCGGGCGCTCAAGGACGCTGCGGCGCGCAAGGCGGATCTGGTGATCATCGAGCTGCGCACGCCGGGCGGGCTGGAGACGTCGATGCGCGCGATCATCGAGAAGATCATCCGGTCGCCGGTGCCGGTCGCGGTGTGGGTCGGGCCGAGCGGCGCGCGTGCGGCTTCGGCCGGCTTTTTCATCCTGCAGGCGGCGGACGTCGCGTCGATGGCGCCGGGGACGAACACGGGCGCGGCGCATCCGGTGCTGCTCGGGGAAAAGCTCGACGACGTGATGAAGATGAAGATGCAGAACGACTCCGCCGCGTTCATGCGCACGCTCGCGCAGCGCCGCGGACGCAATGTCGCCGCGGCGGAGAGCGGCGTGCGTGAGGCGAAGTCGTTCACGGAAGACGAGGCGCTTTCGCTCAAGCTGATCGAAGTCGTGGCGAGTGATGTGCCGTCGCTGATCCGCTGGGCCGAGGGACGTCAGGTCAAGCGCTTCAACGGCACGACGGCGGTGATCCGCGCGGCGAACAAGCCGGTGGTCCGTTACGAGATGTCGCTCAAGCAGCGGCTGCTCTCCTGGATCATGGATCCGAATGTCGCCTTCATCCTCTTCTCCCTCGGCATGCTCGGTCTCTGGGCGGAGTTCAATCATCCCGGCGCGATCCTGCCGGGCGTGGTCGGCCTGATCGCGATCGTGCTGGCGGTGTTCGCGCTGAATCTGCTGCCGACGCGTTACGCGGCGTTCGTGCTGATCGTCGCCGCGTTCGCGCTGTTCGCGCTCGAGGCGAAGTTCACGTCGTACGGCATCTTCGGCATTGGTGGGGTGATCTGCATGGTGTTCGGCGCGCTGCTGCTCGTGGATGGCCCGATTCCGGAGATGCGCGTCGGCCTCGTCACGGCGCTGGCGGTGAGCGTGCCGCTCGGCGCAATCGCGGTGTTCCTGATGACGCTGGTGATGCGCGCGCACAAGCACCGCGTGACCACCGGCACCGAGGCGATGATCGGCGAGCTCGGTGTCGCACGCACGACGGTGAACGAGGACGGAAAGGTGTTCGTCCACGGCGAGCTGTGGAACGCCACCGCACCGAACGTCATCTCAGCCGGAACGAAAGTGCGGGTTCGCGCCGTGGAAGGTCTGCGCGTGATCGTGGAAGCCGCGGAGTAAACGACGGGAGCGCCTCCGGCGGGCCGGCATGGCCGGCAGCATTTGTTTTCGCGAGGACGGCGCGCATCGCGGCTTGCGTGCGTTCAGCCTTGGGCGACCAGTGGTGCCGGCCATGCCGGCCCGCCGGAGGCGCCCCGTCGGTCACCCCTTCTTCATCCACGGCAATTCCCAGCGCTCTTCCTCTTTGTCGAGTTCGGGCAGAGGAACCGGTTTGCCGAGGCGCTTCAGCTGCGTCAGCTCCCACAGCTTCGCGTACTTCCAGAACGTGTAGTAGACGTGCATGCCGACCGAGATCACGCCGCGGACGCCGTCGAGGAAGCCGAGATTCACCACGTAATCGCGCAGGAACTTGCCGATCGTGTGGCCGAGGATGTCGACCATGTTCGTCGTCTTTCCTTCGATGAACATCTGCGCCGCGCCCCAGTTCGCGTAGCGCGTCATCTTCGCGATCATGTGATCGAACGTGCGGATGTAGAAGTGCAGCATCTTGTGGCGGAGATCGAACGTCGGTCCGTCCACCAGCAGGTCCGCGTGCACGCGCTTGTTCGGGTAGCGCGCATGCTCGCGATGGAAGAGACGGGTCACGCGATCGCGCTGCAGACCGCTGTACTTCACCTCTTTCCCGAGCATGAAATTGCGGCGGCCGACCGAGTACGCCCAGTGGTCGAGCGGCCCGTCCAGCGTGCGCAGAATCTCGTCGCGGAGCTCCGGAGTGACGCGCTCGTCCGCGTCGATCACGAAGATCCAGTCGTGCGCGGCGCGATCGATCGCGTAATTCTTCGTTGAGGCTGCGCCGAGGTATTGGCGCTGTTCGATGCGGATGCGCGGAAACTTCTCGCGCGCACGCTCCACCGTGCCGTCGGTCGAGAACGAATCGACGAGATACACCTCGTCCGCCCAGTCGACCGAGCGGATGCAATCCTCGATGTGCTCGATCTCGTTGAGCGTGTGAATGATCGCGGTGACCGGCGGGCGGGCCATGAGGCGGAGATTCTAAGATGGCGGCGATGATCCGCAACGCGCTCGTCGTCGTGATGCTGGTCGCGGCCTCCGCCGCGGCGGGTGAGACGCGCCGCTACAGCGTCACGCCGCGCGGCAGCATGGTCGCGCGCGTCGATGGCGATCGCGTTTCCGTCGAGCTCGAAAAGCCCGGCGTCTTCCTGAAATCGGAGCTGCGCCTCGGCGCGAACGGCTTTCCCGTCGGCATCGGCATCGCCGGTTCCGTGCGCGGCGAGACCGCCGATGAACGGTTCGAGCAGCAGCCGGCGGACGGCTTCTACATCAGCCGCTTCGGTACACCCGAGGAGATGGCGATGATTGCGCGGCTCGCGTTGCGCGAACCTGCGCAGACTCTGCGTCTGCTGCCGCACGGCCAGGCGCGCGCAGTCGTGTTCGACGAAGCGCGCCTCGGTCAGCGCACCGCAACGCTCTTCGGCCTGTTTGGCTTGATGGCAGAGCCGGTGTTCATCTGGCTCGATGAAGATCACAACCTCCTCGCCGCCATTGAATGGGACGCAACGACGGTGCGCGCTGGAGCCGAAGCGCACGTCGCGTTGCTGAGCGAGCGACAGAAGGCGGTGCGCGCGCGATGGCGCGCGGAGCTGGTCGCGCGCCTCGCGCACAAAAGCAAAACGTTGGCAGTCACGAACGCGCGCTTGTTCGATCCCGTCAGTGGTCGCATCACCGACGGCACGACCATCGTGGTCGAAGGGAACCGCATCACCGCGGTCGGGCCGAGCGTGGCGATTCCCGAGGGTGCCGAGCGCATCGACGCCGGTGGCCGCGTCGTGTTGCCCGGACTGTGGGACATGCACCGGCACGTCTGGGAAGACGATCTGTTGTTCGATCTTGCGGGCGGCGTGACCACGATCCGTGAAGTCGGCAGTGACGCGCGCAGCGCTCTCACACAACAGCGCGACGTCGAGGCGGGAAAGCGCATCGGGCCGCGCATGATCGTGAGCGGCTTCCTGAACGGTGTCGGTAGCGACAACGTCAGAGTCACCACCGCCGAGGAAGCGCGCGCGCGGATCGACAGCTACGTTGAGGCGGGAGTCGATCACATCAAGTTCTACGGCTCGCTCGATCCCGCGCTGGTCGACGACGTCACCGAATACGCGCACGCGAAAGGCCTCCGCGTCAGCGGCCACATCCCGGCGCACAGCATCGCCTCGCAGGCAATCGCGAACGGACTGGACGAGATCCATCACATGAATCAGGTGATGCTGAACTTCATGCCGGACGTGAAGCGGACCGACACCGAACTGCGATTCAGCGCGGTCGGTGAGCGTGGCGGAAAGCTCGACCTCCGCTCGAAAGCGGTGCGCGCGTTCGTTGCCGATCTGCGCAAGCGCGGCACGGTCATCGACGCGACCATCGGCGTTCTGGAGAGGATGTTCGCTTCGCGATCAGGGCCGCTGCCGCCGATCGCAACGCTGGCGAAGTCGCGGATGCCGACGCGCTACTACCGGCTGCAGGAAGGCCGCGCGAAAGTGTCGCTGACGAAAGAGGAAGAGCCGCGCTACCACGCCGCGTACCGGCGCATGCTCGACCTCCTCGGCGCACTGCATCGCGCCGGTGTGCGCATCGTGGCCGGCACCGACGGTCCGGCCGGCGCAGGGTTGCATCGCGAGCTGGAGCTGTACGTCGAAGCGGGGATGTCGCCGGTCGACGCGTTGCGCTCTGCGACGATCGTCCCAGCGCAATACATGCGGCGCAACGACCTCGGACGCGTCGCGCCCGGCATGCTCGCCGACTTCATCCTCGTCGAGGGCGATCCGACGAAAAACATCAGCGACATCCGCCGCGTGAGGACCGTGGTGAAAGACGGCGCGGTGTACGATCCGGCCGCGATCTACCGTGAAATGAGCGTCGTGGATTGAAGAGAACGCTGGCCCGCGAAAGCGCGTTTTTCGGCCTGTTTCTGCTGCTCGCGATCGTGCTCACCTGGCCGCTCGCGCCGCGGCTCACGACGGCCGTTTCCGATCCGGGCGATCCTCTGATCAACACCTGGATCATCGACTGGGTTTGCCACGCGCTGATCACCGATCCGCTGTCGCTGTACGACGCGCCGATTTTTCATCCCGGACTCAAGCCGCTCGCGTACAGCGAGAACCTGATCGCGGTCGGCGTGCTGATGCTGCCGTTTCATCTGGCCGGCGTCCCGCCGCTCGGCGTCTACAACCTGGCCATGCTGCTCGGATTCGCGCTGTCGGGCTACGGCGCGTTCGTGCTCGCGCGGATGGTCTCGGGCAGCACGGTCGGCGCGATCTGCGGCGCGATTTTCTTTGCGTTCTGCTCGTACAAGTTCGATCACCTCGCACATCTGCAGGTCGTCTTCAGCGCGTGGGTGCCACTCACGCTCGCGGCGCTGCTGGCGTTCTGGGAGCGTGCATCGTGGAAGCGCGGTGCAGCACTCGCGGCGATGTTCGTCCTCGGCGGACTCACCAACATTTACTTCCTGATGTTCAGCGGCGTGGCGGTGCTGTTCACGATCGCGCTGCTCGCGACGACGGTGTTGCGTGATCGCCGTTTTTACGGAGCACTCGCGCTGACCCTCGTGGCCGCCGCGCTCGCGCTCTACCCGTTCCTGCAGCCGTATCGCGAGGTGTCGAAGCACTACAAGCTCGTGCGGCTCGCCGACGAGGTGAATACGTTCTCAGCGACGTGGTCGAACTGGTTCGTACCGTCGGGCACGAGCTGGTTGTACGGAAGCATTCCCGATCCCGAACGAGGCGCGGCAGAGAAGCAGCTTTTTCCGGGGCTGGCGATTTTGTTTTTTGCGTGCGCGGGGGTCGTGCTGGCGCAGAAAACGGTTCCTCGGTTCCTCGGTGCCTCGGTTCCTCGGGGGGATAGCGAGCGTACTTTGTCGTCACTCCGAGGAACCGAGGAACCCGAGGAACCG
>DASVRB010000368.1:0-12242 GCA_036388835.1 Thermoanaerobaculia bacterium
TAAACCAGCTCCTGGAACGGCACCATGGTCATGCCGAGCTCGGACTGATGTTTCGCCATCAGCTCCTGCGCGTCGTACGGCCCGTAAAACGGGCGGCCGTTCGAATCGTTGCCGGGGCTGGCGTGATCGCGGCCGACGATGAAGTGATTCGCACCGTAATTGCGGCGGATCAACGCGTGCCACAGCGCTTCGCGCGGTCCGGCCATGCGCATCGCCAGCGGAAGCAGCGAGAGCACGACGCGGTCGCGATCGAAGTAATGCTCGGTCAGTGCGATGTACGTGCGCACGCGGGTGTAGTGATCGACGTCGCCCGGTTTGGTCATGCCGACCACCGGATGAATCAGCAGCACGCCGTCGATTGCTTCCGCGGCGCGGCGGACCAGCTCCTCGTGCGCGCGGTGCATCGGATTGCGCGTCTGGAAGGCGACCACGTTCGCGCGGCCGCGCTCTTCGAGCAGCGCGCGCACTTGTGCGGGAGTGCGGCGCAATTCTGAAAAGTCGTAGCGCGCCGGCGTTTTCAGGACGCGCAGACGGCCGCTGATGTTGAAGCGTCCCCAGCTCTCCATCTCCGCGACCAGTGGATGGCGGCGATCGGTCGTGCCGAAAACGTTCGCCGCCACGCGCTCGCGATCCCATTCGAAAACTTCTTCGACCGTCATCACGGCGAGCAGCGCGTTATCGGTCCCACGCAGCGCAACCTCGGCGCCTTGCTGCGGCGCGGTGTCGACGGGGAGCGTCACCGGGATCGGAAAGAGTGTGCCGTCGGCGAGGCGCATCTCTTCGACCACGCGCTCGAAATCGGCCTTGCTCATGAAGCGATCGACCGGCGAGAACGCGCCGGTCGCGAGCAGCTCGAGATCGCACATCGCGCGCTCCGACATCGTGATCGATGGGAGCGTCGACGCGTGCTGCGTGAGCGCGGCCATCGAGTCTGCCGGCTCGAGGAGATCGACGAGCGAGCCGCCGTACGGTGCGATCAGGATCGTCATGGGGCGCGCATTGTAACGGCGGGTCCGCGCGTGTCGTGGCGGCTCGCCGGAAGCGCGGTCACGCGCCCTGCTGCGTCACCGGCGGAAGGGGAAACTGCAGTGCGTAGCGCCGCATCTGCATCATGCTGATCCAGAGCGCGAGCAGGCAGACCGCCGCGACGACGACCCCCTGGCGGACGCTCATCGTCTCGACGAGTGCCGGGGCGAGAACGAACAGCGCCAGCACGAGCGGCGTGAACAGCATCACGTCGTAGTAGTACGGATGGATCACCACCGCCTGGCTGAACAGCGCCGCGTAAATGAGATACGCGCCAAGCAGGGACGACACCGACAGCGTGGCGATGAGCGGCAGGCGGCCGCGAACGGCCGCCACGAGCACGCTCAAAAGCGCGACCACGCCGGTGAAGAAGAGCCACTTCCAGCGGAAGAGGAAAGGACGGTTGACCGGGAAATTGCCGCGCACGATCTCGCGTCCGAACGCGATGTCGAGATGATCGCCGTAATACGTCGAAGCGCCATCGAGCCCGGTGCGGAACAGCAGCTCGCTGCCGTGGACCGGCACCTTCGGATGCATGGCGCGAGCGGCTTGCAATTGCATCGCATAGACGCCGTACGCGAGCAGCATCGGCACGAACATCACCAGCAGCAGCCGTTTCGCGGAACGCCCGCGATCGTCGCTGATGAGCAGCGCGAGCAGCGCGTACGCGAGCAGAAACGTCGCGCCGGCCGCGATCTCGACGTAGGTCATGAAGAATGCGGCGAGGCATTGAATGACTGTCGCCGCGAGCGTTCTCTTTTCAACGCCGCGCTCTTCGACGAGCAGGAACACGCAGACGGCGAGAAGCCACAGCACGCGGGAGGAGAGCTCCCAGTACGTCATCAGATTGTCGGGAAAGGTGAAGTGCACCGCCTGCAGACTCGCGCCCAGCGCGAGCGCGTGCAGCGGACCGATGCCGATGCGGCGCGCGAGCCGGAATCCGAGCAGCGCGAGGAACGCCGAGGCGAGTGCGGACAGTGTTTGATGCACGACCGTCATCAGGCGCCAACTGTAGCGGCCTGTGATCGACGCATAGATTTTCTGGGCGATGAATCCGGGGAGCAGAACGCCACCGGTCGACGAGCGATAAAAGTACACCGGCATGTCCGGCGCCGTGCGAACGCGCAGTCCCGCCGAATGGAAGTAGCCGTGCTCGAGCCAGTACGTCGTTTCAAAGTGCGCGCGCGCCGACATCGAATTCGCCGGCAACTCCGCGGAAGGACGGCTGTGCACCGTGAGGAACGTGAACGCGAGCAGCAGCGCGCCGAAGCCGGAGAACGCGAGCAGAAGGAGAAGCGACCGCTCCCGTTTCGCGGTGACCGCCGGTGCGATCTCGTCCGCCTGCGGTGCGGCGGCCTCTGCTTCGACAGGCGGCGCAGTGGCCGGTTCGTCTGCGGCAACGTGCAACGGTTCTTGTGCAGGTTCGTTGTGGCGCAGCAAGGCCACAGATTCGTCGGAGAGGGAGGTCATCGGAGTGCTCGATTGTACCGCAGCGGTCGCGCTTCTCCCCGCTTCGAGCATGTGTCGCGCGCCGCGTCGATGCGCGTGCGGCGATGGATAATGAGGGCTCGATGACCCAGTGGCGAATCCCGTTCACGCGCGTGCATTTCACCGGACGAGAGCTGGAGTACATGCAGCAGGTGATGGGTGCCGGCCAGCTCGCCGGTGACGGCACGTTCGCTCGCCGCTGCGAAAAGTGGCTGTCGCAGACGATCGGCTGTGCGCGGGTGTTGCTCACGCCCTCGGGGACCGCGGCGCTGGAGATGGCGGCGATCCTCGCGAACGTCGGTCCGGGCGATGAAGTGATCATGCCGTCGTTCACGTTCGCCTCGACCGCGAACGCGTTCGTGCTGCGCGGTGCGGTGCCGGTGTTCGTCGACGTCGAGCCGCGCACGTTGAACATCGATGCAGCACGTGTCGCGTCGGCGGTCACGTCGCGCACGCGTGCGATCGTGCCGATCCACTACGGCGGCGTTTCTGCCGATCTCGAAACGCTCGGCCGCATCGCGCGCGACGCCGGCGCAATGCTGATCGAAGATGCCGCGCAGGCGCTGCTCTCGACGCATCGCGGCCGTCCCATCGGCAGTTTCGGTGCGCTCGCGGCGCTCAGTTTTCACCAGACCAAGAACGTCAGCGCGGGGGAAGCGGGCGCGCTGCTGATCAACGATCCGGCTCTCATTCAGCGCGCGGAAGTGGTGCGCGAAAAAGGGACGAATCGCAGCCGTTTCTATCGCGGCGAAGTCGACAAATACACCTGGGTGGACGTCGGATCTTCGTATCTGCCGAGCGAGCTGGTCGCCGCGTTTCTCTTCGCGCAGCTCGAGGCGGCGGCGGAGATCACCGCCCGCCGCATGGTCGTCTGGCAGCGCTATCACGCGCGCCTCGAGGAGCTCGAAATGGCCGGGCAGCTCGTCCGCCCCGCACCGATCGCCGATGCCGGCGGAAATGCGCATCTGTATTACGTGCTGCTGCGATGTCTTTCTGAGCGGACCGCCGTGATCGACGCGCTGCGGGAGAAGCGCATCAGCGCCGTCTTTCACTACGTGCCGCTCCACAGCTCTCCGGCGGGGCGGCGTTACGGCCGTGCTGCCGGATCGATGGCCGTCACCGACGACGTCAGCGAGCGCCTTCTGCGCTTGCCGCTCTGGCCGGACATGACCGCGGACGATGTCGATCTGGTCGTCGACGAGGTCGCCGCGGCATTGCGCCGCACCGCGGTGGTCGGCACGTAACGATCACCCGCGGAAGGCGGAGCGGAGTCGTGCGTGTGCCTCGGGGAAGAGGAACCAGCGCGCGGTGTCATCGTCCGCGCGTTCGGAGACGAGCCCGAGCCGCTGCATCTCGATCGAGGCGTTTTGCTCGTTCATCAGATCGCGCTCGAAGCCGTCCGTGCGCGTTTCATACGGCTCGTGAAATGCGCGAATGACTTCCACCGCTTCGCTGCGCGTCATCGAGGTTTCGTATCCGAGGCACTGCAATTCCGGCAGCGCGGTGGCCTCGGCGAAGCGGCTCACGCCGGCGGGCAGAGTGTGACGATGCACGCCGACCGAGGAGGCCGTGACCCTGCTCCGTTCATCCCATGATGAATTTCCGCGCCACGGTTCGCCGCTGCTGTCGCGGAGATCCTCGTGCACGCGAGCTTCGTCGAACGCGCCGAGGCCGAG
This sequence comes from Thermoanaerobaculia bacterium, assembly GCA_036388835.1. Taxonomy (GTDB): domain Bacteria; phylum Acidobacteriota; class Thermoanaerobaculia; order Gp7-AA8; family Gp7-AA8; genus QHVT01. The sequence continues at coordinate 4,191 of DASVRB010000368.1, forward strand.
TGCGTCGTGCAGGCGCGCGAGCGTAGCGACGGGGTCGGCGACGAGGTCCTCGTATCGGCACCAGGCGAAGCGCGGGTGATGCGCGAGCGCGAGTGCGAAGCTCGCGCTCTTTCTCCAACTGCGGATGTTGAAGAGCGTCGGCTTCAACTCGCCGCCGAACTCACGCCCTTTCCCGTGATTCGTCGAGGCGAGCACGTCGCGGAGATCGCGCACGATGAGCACGCAGTGGAAGCCGCGGTCGAGGAGGTAGGGGAGGTACTCCTCGCAGACCACTTCTTTGCTTCCGCACCAGCGCGCGTCAGGTGTGTGCGCGAGTTGCCGATCGAGTGTCGCCACCACCGCGGCAAAGTCGTGGTGCGCTCCGATCGATGCGAACGCGTGTTCGAGTCGTTCCGAATCGAAGCGCGTCATCTGACCCGAGTAGCCGCGCATCGTTTCGAACAGCGCGCGCAGCGCGTCGGGGTTGGTGCGCCAGCGACTGAGAAACTCCGACAGTCCAGCGTCGTCGCGGTGTTCGAGGAAGAGGTGGCCGAGGGGATATCGCTCGTTTTCGAGGCCACGCGTTCGGAGCAGCTCCCGTTTCGTCTCGGTGAAGAGTGAGGGAAACGGCTGCGACAAGACCGACACCTGATCCTGCGCCGAGAAGAGATTTGCGAGCAGCGTCGTGCCGGTGCGGAGGCCGCCGGTCACAAACAGCGCGCCGTCGATCGGTGCGTCACTCATGCGCGCTCTCGTTTCGCCAGCCCCAGATGTACGCGGGCGCCTCGTCGCCGAGGTGAAACAGAAGATCGAGGATCGTGACGGCGTGCTCGAATGGCGGGTGCAATTGCGGGTATTCGGCATAGCCGGAGTAATCCTTCCAACGCAACGCGATGCCGCTGTCGGTGAAGCGTTGCGGATCGAGGTACGCACGCGCGGCGGGGCCGGAAACGTAGACCTCCGCTTGCGCCTGTTGCAGCAGATCGAGGAGGCGGTCCTGCTTCGTTCCTTCGATCTGGAATTCGCGTGAGTCGCGGAAGAGCGTCGGGATGCGCAGCAGATCGTGAGCGATGGTGCGGATCAGCGCCTGGTTCAAATCGGACAGCAGGCGCAGTGCAGGATCGTGAAAGAGCGGTTCGAGGGCGGCGCGGTACTGCCTGAAAAACGGTGCTGCTGCATATGCAGCCTCGAGCCGGCGCCAGTGCTGGTCGGCCCAATCGCTGCGCGGCAGTTCGACGTCGCACATCCGGCGCTGCGTGCGCATGCCGACCGGGATGGTGAGCCAGGCCACGCCGTGCGCGGTTTTGATCCTGTTGCGATTGCGCCAGTCGTTCTTCGTGTACTGCAGGTCGTCGTAAAAAATGAACTCGTCGACATCGTGAATGATGTCGAAGTAACCCTTCCAGGGGATGTAGTTCGACTGGAGAACGGCGACTCGTTTGGCCATGCCGGCGCGGAGCGATGGAGCAGGTTCGAAGTATATTCGTCGCCGATGCTCGAACCGGCGACAGCGGCGAAGGAGAGTGCGCGGCGCCGGCTCGTTTCGATTGTCATCCCGGTCTACAACAGCCCCGCGCTTGCGGAGCTGGTCGAGCGGATCGCCGCGGTTTTTCGCGGACGCGACGACGATTACGAGATCGTTTTCGTCGACGACTCGTCACCCGACGCGCGGATCTGGACGGAGCTCGAAATGCTCGCGCAGCGCGATTCGCGCATCCGTGCAATTCAGCTCACGCGCAACTTCGGGCAACAGGCGGCGACGCTCTGCGGTCTGCGCGAATCGCGCGGCGACGTGATCGTGACGATGGATGACGATCTGCAGCACGATCCGGCCGACATCCCGCTCCTGCTGGCCGAGGCTGCGCATGACGTCGTGATCGGCGAGCTGCGGCAGCAGGAAGTGCGCTGGTCGCGCCGCCTGGCCAGCCGCCTCAAAGCGCGATTCGAAGAGATCCTGATCGACAAACCGAAGCGCCTGCAACTCAGCTCGTTCCGCGTGCTGCGGCGCGTCATTGCCGACTCCATCGTGGCGATGCAATCGCCGCATCCGTTTCTCCCCGCGCTCCTCTTTTACGTGACGCGCGACGTGGCCGGCGTGCCGGTGAGTCACGGGCGGCGTTTCGCCGGTGAGAGCGGCTACACGATGCGCAAATTGCTGCGCCTCTTCAGCAATCTGATCATCAGCAACTCGTCGATTCTGTTGCGGACGGCCGCGCTGTCGGGCATCGCATTCGCGGTGCTGAGCTTCGCGGTCGCGGCATGGGTGACGTACCAGAAACTCGCGAACGGCATCGCGGTGCAGGGGTGGTCGTCGCTCTTCGCGGCCATTCTGCTGATGGGCGGAATGGTGCTGTTCAGCGTCGGGGTGATCGGCGAATACCTGATCCGGATCATCGAAAGCAGCGAGGCGCGCCCGACGTATTTCGTGCGCCGCCGCGCGTTCTCAACGCACGCGCGCTACGGCGAGACAGCTCGCGCCGAACGGGATGCTCTTGCCGCGCGCGATGCGTCCGAGCTCCGGCGCGAGGAGTCGCTCGACGGCGCGGCGCACCGCCGCTGATGCCGGGCGATGTTGCGCGCGCGACCGCTCGCGTACAGCCGCGTCGCTCCGCCGGAATCGCGACGGCAAGACGCGAAACAGAAAGAGCGGCGGCGGCAGAAACGCGAAAAAGTAGGTCTCGTACTCGACGGCGAATCCCGCTCCTTCGAGCAGCGCGCGCAATCGAGCGCGCGTGTAGCGCCGATGATGACCGGCGGCCGTGTCGTTCTGCGACCACAAGCTGTCGAATGCCGGTGTGGTGACGTAGACGCGGCCGCCGCGCTTCAGGTATGGCCGTAGCGACAGAAGAAACGCAGCATCGTCGGCGATGTGCTCGACGACGTCGAAGAGGCCGATCGCTCCAGCCGCGCCTTCGACGAATGCGGATGAAGGAAGGCGTCCGTGCACGACGCGCTCGAGTCCGCGGCGCGCGGCATTCGCGGCGCCGGCGCGATTCGGCTCGATCGCAATCGTCGGGAAATGTGCGCGCTCCAATGCTGCGGCGACGTATCCGTTGCCGGCACCGACGTCGAAGATCGGTCCACCCGGCGGGTATCGACGGACCGCCGCGACGATGACGTCGTTCCGATGTGCGAACCAGAACGACGAGTCTTCGATCTCGAGGCAGAAGTCGTTTCCGCCAACTGGATAGGAGAGCTCTTCGACCGTCTGCGTGTCCTGCCAGTAGCCCGCGGGATTGCGGATCAGCGTCGGTGCGATGTCGTGGAGATCCATGCGAAGCGCCGCGAGAAGCTCCACCAAACAACGATGGCCGCCGGCGAACCGGCGGCCATCGAACGAAAAATGCGTGGAGCTACTGGTTGTGGCCGGGAAGATTGTTCTCGCGTTCGACTTCGAAGTCCAGGTAGCCGAGGCGAATGCCCTGCACGAGGAAATCGAACTCGATGTCGTCGCCACCTTCGGCCACTTTGACGGTGACCTGCTGCGGCGACTTCTTCACGACGTAGAGCTGGCCGGCGGCGCCGACCGGGGTGAGCTGCACGGTCATCCGCTCGTTCTCGGTGATGCGCGAGAAGTGTCCCGGAAGATCGATGACGGCCACGCCGTCGACGGTCTTGGCGGTACCGCGGAAGTAGGTGCCGGCTTCCGGACCTTCGAGTGCCGCGAAGTAGATCGCCTTGCTGCTGTTCGCGGGATCGACGACCGCGAAGTTCTTCGTGCCGCCGGTGACCGTGAAGTTGCCGGTGACGGTGACGCCGCCGGTGCCGCCGATCTCGAGGCGGTTGGTGGCGTTCGTGCCGAGGATGAGCGGCTGCGCGCCGAGGGTGCCGAGGATCGCGCCGTTCGTCGTCTGGCTGAGGAGCTCCGCCCAGCCGCCGAGCGTTTTGCCGAAGCGTGTGATCGTGCGCGTCGAGCTGTGCATCTTCACGTCGAAGATGCTGGTGTCGGACTGTGCACGCAGCGTCGCGTTGGCGGTGGTGCCGGCATTGGAGTTCTGGATCAGAAGGATCGAGTTCACGTCAGCATTCTCGAAAACGTGCAGACGCTCGGACGGCGAGGCGGTGCCCATACCGACCTTGCCGCTCGCGGCGATGTCGATCGAGCTGGTCGGCGCACCCGGGCGAATGCGGAACGGCAGGCGCGAGCCGCCGGTCAGGTCGCGCACGAAGAAGTTCGCCTCGTTCGCTCCGATGTCCCACGTCTGCGCCGTGAAGCCGCCGGCGTTGCTCTGTTCGAGACGCATGGCCGGGGTGTCGCTGGTCGTGATGTGCAGGTCGAGGAGCGGGGCGGACTGGCTGAAGCCGATGTTGCCGGTGCTGTCGACGTACAGCGCCGACGCCGGAGCGGCGGCCTCGATCTGGAAGGGATTACGCGCCGCGGTGGAGTCTTCGATCGCGAACATCTCCGCGCCGCCGCTCCCCTGCCCGTTGGCAATGATGCGCCAGTCGTTCGTGGCGTAGCCGGCGGTCACCGAAGTGTCCTCGAAGAAGATGCGGAGGTTGTTCTCTTTCAGCTTGAGCGTGTCGGATCCAAACGACTCGTTGTCCACGCAGTCGAAGCCTGCGCAGATGCTGCCCTGCACGATCAGATCGTCGGGAATGACCTGGTCCTGCACTTCGATGCGGCGGCCTTTGACGACGACGCCGTCGGTCTCGATCTCGCGCGTGCTCATGGTGGCGACGTCGTTCGATCCCGGCTCGGTGCCGTTCGGCGAGACGAAGAAGCCGTTGAGGATCGTCATGACGCCCGACTGGACGACCGCGTTGCCGAGTTTCGCCTCTTTGGTGATCTTGCGAATGGCTGCTTCGTCGTTCGCGGCGCGCGCGTCGGCGAGGCGCTTCTTCACGTCGGCCGAGAGTTTCGGCGAGACGCGAAGCTCGTAGGTGTACTGGCCGTCTTCAGCGAGGCCGCCGAGGTCGGCGATGCGGAAGGACGGATTGCGGCCGGGGCCGAATTCCTTCACGTACGCCTCACCGTCCGGCGCGATGACGGTCAGCTTGATGGTTTCGTGACCGGTGATGTGCGTCTCCCATTCGAACGATGAGCCGCCGCTGCTCGGCTTACCGATTTCATTCGCCGCGAATGCGGAGAGCTGGAGTGACAGTGCGAGCGTGAACACTACGATCCGGGAAAGGAACGACCGTTTGGACATGACTCCTCCTTGTTGTTGCGACTGCGCAAGCCGACGAGCGAGCACGGTGCTCGCGCCTCGGGGACACGCGGGTACGGACTTGTGGACGGACTATTGGGTGATTAGACGCGGATACTTCACTATACGTTTACGTCGTTCCGCTGTCCACGCAAGAAGGCGAGATTTCTCTGCGGCGGTGCCGCAAGCCATCATTCCCACTCGATCGTGCTGGGGGGCTTGGAGGAGATGTCGTACACGACGCGGTTGATGCCGCGCACTTCGTTGACGATGCGTCGCGCCATCCGGTCGAGCACCTCGTGCGGCATGCGGTACCAGTCGGCGGTCATGAAGTCGGTCGTCGAGACCGCACGGATCGCGCAGACGTTTTCGTAGGTCCGCTCGTCACCCATCACGCCGACGCTCTTCACCGGCAGCAGCACCGCAAAGGCCTGGGAGATCTCGCGATAGAGCCCGGCGTTGCGGATCTCCTCGATGACGATGTCGTCGGCGTTCTGCAGGATCTCGACGCGCTCGGCCGTCACTTCGCCGAGGATGCGGACCGCGAGACCGGGACCGGGGAAGGGATGACGCCAGACGAACTCCTCTTCCAGTCCGAGCTCGACACCGAGCTGGCGCACTTCGTCTTTGAACAGCTCGCGCACCGGCTCAATGAGCTTGAGGCCCATTTTTTCCGGCAGGCCACCGACGTTGTGGTGAGTCTTGATGACCGCGGACGGTCCTTTGATCGAGACCGATTCGATGACGTCGGGATAGAGCGTCCCCTGCATCAGAAAGTCGACGTCGGGGATCCGTTTCGCTTCTTCTTCGAAGACGGCGATGAACTCGTTTCCGATCCGCTTGCGCTTCGTCTCCGGATCTTCGATGCCGGCGAGCTTGTCGTAGAAGCGCTGCCGCGCGTCGACCTGAACGAAGTGCAATCCGAGCCGGTCGCTGAGTCGCGAGCCGACCTGCACCGCCTCGTTTTTTCGCAGCACGCCGTTGTCGACGAAGATCGCGGTGAGCTGATGGCCGATGGCCTCGGCGACGAGCACCGCGGCGACGGTCGAATCGACGCCGCCGCTGACGGCGGCGATGACCTTGCGATCGCCGACCTGCTGCCGGATCTCTTCGACTTTGCGGCGACGGAAGTCGCCCAGGTCCCACGACGGCTTGCAGCCGGCGATGTCGAACAGGAAGTTTTTGATGAGCTGTCCGCCAGCCTCGGTGTGCGTGACCTCGGGATGGAACTGGATGCCGTAGCAGCGGCGCTCGACGTTTTCGAACGCGGTGACCGGCGCGTTCGGCGAGGAGGCGGTGGTGACGAAGCCGGGAGGGCCGCTGAGAATGCGATCGCCGTGGCTGGCCCAGACGCGCTGGCGTTGCGGCGTGTCGGCGAAGAGGAGCGATTCGCGCGTGATCTCGATCTCGGCGCGGCCGTACTCGCGCTCCGTCGCCGCTTCGACTTTCCCGTCGAGAAAGTAGGCGGTGAGCTGCATGCCGTAGCAGATGCCGAGCATCGGCACGCCGAGCTCGAACACTTCGCGCGAGCAGTACGGCGCCGCTTCCGAATACACAGATTGCGGACCGCCGGAGAGGATGATCGCGGTCGGTGCGAGCTCGCGGATCTTCTCGATCGGATAGTCGAACGGATGGACCACCGAGTAGACGCGGTTTTCGCGAATCCGACGGGCGATCAGTTGCGTGTATTGCGAGCCGAAATCGAGGACGAGGACGGTCTGCTCTGCCTGCATTCGGCGGGCATTGTAGTCCGTGGGGAGAAACAAAAACGCCGGCTCGGGGCCGGCGTTTTTCTAGAGCAGATTCCGGAGCTCTTTGCCCGGTTTGAAGCGGATCGTATTGCCGGGCGGGATCTTCACCTCGACGCCGGTTTTCGGATTGCGGCCGATGCCTTTCTTCCGCTGCTTGACCTGGAACACGCCGAAACCGCGGAGCTCGATACGCTGGCCGCGCGCGAGCGCGTTGCGGAGCCCTTCAATCACCGTGTCGACCGCCTGCGCGGCCTTGACCCGTGAAATTTCCGAGGTCTCAGCGACTTTGTTGACGATGTCCGCCTTGATCATCGATTTCCTCCGAAGGCGCTGATTATACGATGGTTGCACCTGAACCGACCGAACGTCACCGCATCGACTTGTGGCTCAAGCTGGTCTGCCTCTTCAAGCACCGGGGCGACGCGACCGAGGCCTGCAAAGGCGGCCACGTCAAGATCAACGGAGAGCGCGTCAAGCCCGCCGCTCCCGTCCACGAAGGCGATCTCGTCGAACTCTTTGCCGGCGAGCGCTACCGCCGCGTGGTCGTGAAAGCGATCCCCACCGGCAATGTCTCGAAAGAGACCGCGCGCACGATGTACGTCGACGAGACGCCGGTGCGCGAAAAGATCGTGATGCCGGAAGCGTTCCGCGAGCGCGGCGCCGGCCGTCCGACGAAACGCGATCGCCGCGAGATCGAAAAGATCCGGCGGTGACGCACGATGGTGGAGCGGCGGGCTCTTAGCCCGCCGACTTTTCGCGAGACGACCGGCGGGCTAAGAGCCCGCCGCTCCACAGGAAACGCAATCAAACGAAAACGGCGGGCTGTTGGCCCGCCGTTCTGGTGCTCGTCGCGAGGCGCCGTTATGGCGCGTTCACGAACCTTCGCATGTCCACGTTTGCGATCAACCCGATCGCGATGAAAAACATCATCGTCGACGAGCCGCCGTATGAAATCAGCGGCAGCGGGATGCCGGTGGTCGGCAGGATGCCGATCTGCATCGACACGTTGATCAACACGTGGAAGACGAAGAACATGATCAGGCAGATGACCAGAAACGTGCCTCCTCGGTCACGTGCATGCTTTGCGAAGGTCAGCGCTTGAAAAACTAAATAGAGGTAGAGGCCGAGGACCACCACCACGCCAACGAAGCCCCACTCCTCGCCGAGGACCG
>DASVRB010000369.1:0-2973 GCA_036388835.1 Thermoanaerobaculia bacterium
ACAACGAGGAAGACACGCTCGACTACGTCACCGGCATCACCGCCCACGAGTTTGCGCATCAATACTGGCCGGGTCAGATGATGGGCGCGCCGATGGAGGGCTCCGTCGTCTTCAGTGAGACCCTCGCGCAATATTCGGCGCACCTCGTGATGAAGAAGCTCCGCGGCGAAGATCAGATCCGCCGCTATCTGCAATTCGAGCTCGATCGCTACCTCAGCGGCCGCGTCTGGGACACCGACGAGCCGCCTCTCGCCCGCGCGGTCGGGAAGAATCACATCAGCTATCGCAAAGGCTCGATGGTCATGTACCTCCTCGCCAAACGCCTCGGCGACGACGGCGTGAATCGCGCATTGCGCAACATGCTGGCCCGCTACAAATTCAAAGGCGCTCCCTATCCTCGCACCCTCGACCTCATCGCCGCCTTTCGCGCCGAGGCGAAGAACGATGAGGATCGTGCCCTCATTACAGACCTCTTCGAGCGCGTCACCCTCTACGACCTCGAAGCGGGCACGCCTAGAGCAGTCCAACGCCCGGACGGCAAATGGGACGTCACCCTTCCCATTGAAGCCAGGAAGTTCTACGTGACGAGCGACGCCGGCGAAGCCGAAACTCCTCTCAATGAACGCATCGAAATCGGCCTCTTTACCGCCGAGCCCGGGCGCCTCGCCTTCAACAAATCCCACGTGCTCCTGATGGAGCGCCACCCCATGCGCTCGGGCAAACAGGTCGTGAAACTCGTCAGTGACAGAAAGCCGCTCTTTGCTGGTGTCGACCCGTACAACTTCTACATCGATCGTGATTCGCGCGACAACGTGGCGGAGGTGAACTGATGCCGCTCCAGGAGAAATCAATGAAACGAAAACTGATCATGACATCGTTGCTCACACTCGCGCTGCTCCTGCCGACCGGCTGTGAGCTCTTCAACGGCGAGAAATACGTCCGTCCCGCGTCGTATGTCGCCCCTGCGGTCGGCAAGCCGGCGCCGGAGTTCAAGGCCGTCGACACATACGGAAAGACGCACGCGCTGAGCCAGTACCGCGGCAAATGGGTCGTGCTCGAATGGCTGAACCACGGCTGCCCCTACGTCAAGAAGCACTACAACAACAACGTGATGCAGGCACTGCAGAAAAAGTACGCCGCCAAAGGCGTGGTCTGGCTCTCGATCGTCTCGTCGGCCCGCTTCCGGCAGGGACACTATTCGAACGACAAGGCGAACGAATTGACCAAAGAGAAAGGGGCGGCGCCGCACGCGGTCCTCATCGACGCCTCCGGCACCGTCGGCCGCACATACGACGCCCGCACCACCCCTCACATGTTCGTCATCGATCCACAAGGGACCCTTCTGTACATGGGGGCCATCGACGACAAGCCAAACACCCGCGCGACCGACTTCAAATCCGCGCGTCCGCATGTCGACATCGCCCTCCAGGAAGCGATGGCCGGCAAACCCGTCAGCGTCCCGACTAGCCAGCCGTACGGCTGCAGTGTCAAGTATTGATGTCGGTCACGACCGAGTTAAGCTCCCTCCCATGCACGAGCGCGCCCGCGAGCTGATCGACATCCTCGAACTGATCCCGCATCCCGAGGGAGGCTGGTACCGGCAGGTGTACAAATCGGAGGCGCGCGTCGTGCGGAGCAGCGACGGCGCCACCCGCTCCGCGCTCACCACCATCTACTTTTTGCTCGTTGAAGGCACGCACAGCGCGTGGCACCGCGTGCAATCCGACGAAGTGTGGCATTTCTACGAGGGCGACGCGCTCGAGTTGCTGACACGCGATTCAGTGACGCGCCTCGATGCCACTCACCGCGTGCACGTCATTCCTGCGAACACATGGCAGGCCGCACGTCCCCTCGGCGCCTTCACGTTCGTCGGCTGCACAGTCGGCCCCGGCTTCGAGTTCGACGACTTCGAGATGACCGACGAGCCGCTGTAGTTGACACGGTTTGGGCCAACGCGCTCGTCCGACGCCACCGCGCTATCCTCCGCGACATGCGTCTTCTCGTAATCGCCCCGTCCGACTTTGCGCCTTTGGAATTGCTGCGCACCGAGGTCCCGGACGTCGAATTGATCGTCGGGACGGAGGCGAATGCGGTCCGGCACGAAGCGCTGACCGCCGATGCGATCCTGATTGCGCCGCGGTTCGGCTCCGTCCTCGTGGAACTATGGCGTGAGCTGGCAAACGTGCGCTGGATTCACACACTCGCGGCAGGCGTGGAGTCGCTGCCGTTCGACCTCTTGCGGCGGAGCAGCATCGTCGTCACCAATTCCCGCGGCCTCTATGCCGACGCCCTCGGCGAATTCGCCATTGCCGCCATGCTCTGGTTCGCGAAAGACCTGCGGCGGATGCTGCGCAATCAGGAAGCGCAGAGGTGGGAGCCGTATACCGTCGAACGACTGGCCGGGAAATTGGTCGGCATCATCGGCTATGGCGGCATCGGCCGTGCGATCGGCGAGCGCGCCACTGCGCTAGGGATGCGCGTCGTCGGAGTGGGCCGCCGCCAGGAATTCGGCGATCCCACCATTGACGACGTCGTGGCGCAGGCGGACTACGTCGTCCTGTCTACGCCCCTCACGCCGAAAACCTTGCGGCTCATGTCGCGCGAGCGGATCGCACGAATGAAGCCCTCCGCCGTCTTCATCAACGTCGGCCGCGGCCGGACGGTCGATGAGGAGGCGCTCGTCGACGCGCTCCGCGAGCACCGCATCCGCGGCGCCGCCCTCGACGTCTTCGATACGGAACCGCTCGCGCCCAACCACCCGCTCTGGCAGCTCGACAACGTCCTCATCTCTCCACATACCGCCGACCACACCAGCGACGCCCACATCCGGGCAATGCAGTTCTTCCTCGAGAACCTCCGCCGCTTCCGCGCCGGCGAATCACTGGAAAACGTGGTCGACAAAGTCGAGCAGTACTGAGGCCGGCACGGCGGACGAGGGGCCTCCGGCGGGGGGGGGGGGGGGGGGGGGGGGGG
>DASVRB010000370.1:0-5403 GCA_036388835.1 Thermoanaerobaculia bacterium
GACCAGTTCCACCGCTGCCGCGACGCTGATCAGCGGCAGGAGCGGCACGAGGTAACGCGAGTCCGGGGGAAGAAACGCGTACAGGCAGGCGTAGACGGCGCTCAGCAGCAACAGAATTCGATAACGCGTGTCGCGAACCGCGCCCGCGATCAGCAACGCGATGAGCACAGCGAGGAACGGTGTGATCGGTGGCTGCAGTCCCGCCCGTTCGCGTGCGAAGGTCACGTCCCAGATCAACCGCGGCAGCCGTGCAAAGTCGGGCATTTCCTTCGGCGGTCTCCAGACGGTGAATCGTCCGTACGGAAAGACGATGTCTCGCGTGTGCACGAAGATCCAGATGGTCATCGGCAACGCGGCTGCTGCGCACGTCAACGCGTAGACCGCCGCGGCGCGCGGGCGCCTGACGAGCATCGCCAGTGCGGCGAAGGCAAAGTACGCACCGAGATACTTCACGCTGCAGGCGGAGCCGAGGAAGAGGCCGGCCAGCACGTAGCGTCGATGGCCGAGCGCGTAGAAACCGGCCACGACGAACAGCGTCAGCGCCATCTCCACGTAGAGCACAGTGGCGAGCTCGATCACCAACGGACTGCCGATGAACATTGTCGCCGCGAGCCATCGCGCACGCGGGTCGTACTCAGCGGCCCATTCCATGAGCAGGAGCACGATCACAATGAGCTCGACGAGCGCCACGAGATGCGTCGCGGAGTCGCCGAGCAGGAGAAACGGAGGGACGGACAACAGCTCGTGCAGGACCGGAAAGACGGGAAAGCGGAGCGTCGGAAGGAGCGTCAATCCGCCGTGCTCCGCGAATGCCCGCACGAAGGAGAGGTGGTAGAGCGTCTCGTCGAACGCGTACGGCGGGTAGAGCGCGAGGATCCCGATGGGTATCAGCGCGAGCACGGTCAGCACGGCTTTGCGTGTGGCGCGTGCAGCGACCGCGGTCAGTGCGAGGACGAGCAGTACTTCCGCGCGCAACAGCCCGGCGATGCCGAGGAAAAAGGAGGCGTGCGCCCAGAGGGCGATGCCGAGCGCGCACCTCAGCGCGAGTGAGTCGTTTCGCCCGAGGAGCAAAGTCCCTGCACCCGCGGCGGCCGCGAGGCAGAGCAGAAACACCGCCAGATGCTGCGCGGCGAAGATGATCAGCACGCGGCGCATTGTAGGCATCCAGTCGCGAACACGCTGAGCTCTGAAGGTGTCGAGCGTGTTGGTAACCAGGCTGTGGCTACCGCATCCCAAATGTTGATACCTGAGTGGCTGTGAAGAATCCCGCCGCATCACCCATCGTCATCCCGAGCGGAGCGAAGGATCTCGAAGTACGGTGACAGGCGTCCTGTCGGCGCGGTCGTCGTCGCCGAGATCCTTCGCCGTCTCCGCGGCTCAGGATGACGGTGGGGGGTCACAGCGTCCGAGCCGGCGAAGCGCCTTCCCTGTTGCACGCCGGAAGGTCCTTCGCTTCGCTCAGGATGACAAGAATCGCGCTCGTATGTCGTGGAGCGGCGGGCTTCAGCCCGCCGGCAGCAACGACGGTCGTCTGCCAAGTCGGTTAATGTGCGGCCGCCGATGGGTACTCACGGTAAAGACGAACGTCTGGGGGCACCGTCGGCGCGCCTCCCGTTCGAGCTGCCGTCGCCGATGCCGTGGCGCGATCGCGTACGCGCGGCGGCGATCGTGTGGGGCGGCAGACTCCTCCCCCGCCCGCTGAAGACGCTGATCAAAAAAGTGTGGGACCCGTGGACGCCGCGGCGCCGCCGCGCATCGATGCGCATCCGAGGCAGAGCGCTGAAGCCGATCTTCACGCCGCATACGTTCGACGTCATTTGCTTCTCCACCGCCGACTGGAGTGTCCGCTCGCACGGCCCGCATCAATTGCTCATGCAGCTCGCGAATGCGGGGCATCGGGTGTTCGTCTTCAGAATCAGCGGGCTCCCGAAAACAGACACCGGCCGTTCGTTCGAGGCGGTGCAGGTGCGCGAGAACGTCTGGGAAGTGACGACGGCGCCGCCGGAGGACGTCTGCGCCGGAACGCTCGACGCGCGCATCGTGGAGTGGTTGCCGTCGACGCTAGATGACGTGCGACGCGAGCTGAACATCGTCTCCGGCGTCTCGATCGCGCACGGCGCGACGTGGTCTGAGGTCGCGGAAGAGGCGCGCCGTCGTTTCGGCTGGCTGCCGGTCAACAACTGCGACACCACACGTTCGGAGGTGATGCTCGAGGCGATCCGCGACGCGCATCCGCGCGTCAGCGTGATCGTCGTTTCGTTCAGCAATGCAGGCCTGACGCGCGCCTGCATCGACAGCGTGCTGCGCAACTCCGTCCATCCGAACGTCGAGCTGATCGTCGTCGACAACGCGTCGACCGATGGCTCGGTCGAGATGCTGCGGAGCATCGATGATCCTCGCGTGCGTCTGCTGTTCAACGAGGAGAATGCCGGCTTCGCCGCGGCGAACAATCAGGCATTGCGCGTCGCCAGTGGCGAGTATCTCGTCCTGCTCAACAACGACACAGTCGTGCCGCGCGGATGGCTGCCGCGCATGCTGTGGCATCTCGATGATCCGCAGATCGGCCTCACCGTCGCGGTGACGAACTTCTCGGGCAACGAGTCACGAATCCCGGTGCCGTACGTGAACATCGACGAGATGCATTCGTTCGCCGAGCGGTACATGCACCAACACGACCGGCAGCGCTTCGACATTGCCGTCGCGGCGATGTACTGCGTCGGCATGCGGCGCAATACCTACGAGCTCCTGGGGCCGCTCGACGAGGGCTTCGGCATCGGCATGTTCGAGGACGACGACTATTCGCATCGCGCGCGCCTCGCCGGCCTGCGCGTGGTCTGCACGGAAGACGTCTTCGTGCATCACATCGGACAGGCGTCGTTCGGCAAGCTGCCGCGCGAAGCGTACGAGCTGCTCTGGAAGCAAAACCAGGAACGGTTCGAGAGCAAGTGGAACGTGCGCTGGCAGCCGCATCGTCCGCGCCATTGAACGGCGCTGCACGCCTACACCGTCGATGCGGCGCGTGCCAGGCGTCGCTGGCTGCCGTGGTCGCGGTAGCGGCCGATCACGTCCGCCGCTGCACCGTCCGCGATCACGCTGCCCTTCTCGATCCAGAGCACGCGCGAGCAGAGCGTCTCCATCGGTTCGAGATCGTGCGAGACCATCACCACCGTCGCGCCGCGGCGGACGAAGCTCTGGATGCGCGTGCTGCACTGCGCGCGGAACGACGCGTCGCCGACCGCCAGGATCTCGTCGAGCAGGACGGTCTCGGCTTCGATGGCGGTCGCCACGGCGAACGCAAGTCGCGCCACCATGCCCGTCGAATATGTCCGCAGTGGTGCGTCGATGACCGGTGCGACGCCGGAGAAGGCGATGATGTCGTCGATCCGCTGACGCATGTACGCGCGCGAACATCCGAGCAGGGCGCCGTTGAAGTAGATGTTCTCGCGGCCGGAGAGCTCGCCGTCGAACCCCGTCCCGAGCTCCATCACCGGCGCCACCGGTCCGCGGCTGATGACCACCCCTTCCGACGGCGCGATGATGCCGGCCGCCACGCGCAACAGCGTCGACTTTCCGGCGCCGTTCGGACCGACGATGCCGACGGTCTCCCCTTCCCGGATGGTGAGCGAGACGTCGCGCAGGCTGTAGAAGAAGCCGGTGTCTCGCCGGCCGGTTGCGGCCCGGATCATCGCCTCTTTGAAGCTGCGGATCCGAGTCTCGCGGTAGCGGACGCTCACGCCCTGCAGCTCGATGACGTTCATGATCAGATGTGGGCGTGGAACCGCGGCGCGAGGCGGCGGAAGATCATCCAGCCGATGGCGAGCGCGCCGAACGAGACCACCGTCGCCACGAACATGGTCCTCGGCGACGGCAGGGCGCCGTAATAAATCGGGTCGCGCACGATCTCCACCAGGTAGACCATCGGATTCAACTTGATCAGCCAGCGAAACCGGTCGGGAACGATCTCGATTGGATAGATGATCGGCGTCAGATACATGACCGCGGGCAATCCGGCCTGCACCATTTCCCGCACGTCTCCGAAAAAGATCGACACCGCGGCCAGTGCGAGCGAGACGCCGAACGTGAACATGCCGACGATCAGCAGCGCGACCGGCAGGAAAAGGAGCTCGCGATGCAATGGCGCACCGGTGGCGAGCATGATCGCGAACAGCACCAGCAGTGAGAGGCCGAGGTTCACGAGCCCGGAGACGGTGGTGCCGAGCGTGAACAGCGACGGCGGGACGCGCACCCGCTTCATCAGTGGACCGTTCCAGGCGACGCTGGTCATCACGTTGATGGCCGTCTGCGCGAAGAAGTTCCACGCCACGTACGCCGATAAAAAGTACGTCTCGTAATGCGGGGTGCGGCCGTGGAAGACGGTCGAGAACACGACCACGAAGATGAGCATCAGCAGCAGCGGATGCAGCATCGTCCAGAGAAACCCGAGGAACGAGCGCTTGTAGCGCACCGTCAGGTCGCGGTGCACCAGCTCGAACAGCAGCGCGCCACGTGCCCGGATGTCCCGCACCTCTGCGCCGAGACGCAGCGGCTCGCCGGCCGCGGTGCGGCGCTCGGTCCAATTGCGCGGATCACCCGGAATTGCCGTGGACGACACCCGCACCTTGTACGCGAGCGAGCCGGACGATTCAAGCGCGCGGCGATGCGCGACGGACGCTCCGGTATTTGATGTTCGCGCAATGACGGTCACGTAAGGGTGTTCGATACGACGCGACCTCGCACTGGAACAACGCGTGGAGCCCGCCGGCCAGATTCATCATCGATTCGGCGAGTTTCGTCCCATTTGCGTTGCCTGTTTTGTCACGCCCGCACAAGGTGGTCCGATGACCCGAGCCCTCCTCGCCCTCGTTTTGATTTTCGGCCACTTTCCCGCCGCCGCGGCCGGAAAGAGGCGAGCGGTGCAGCATCCGGCACCGCCCGTCGCGCCGGCCGCGATCGTCTCAGCGGCAGGTCAGGCCGCCGAAGCGGCGTTGGCGAGTGGCGTTCCGGCGGTGCAGATCGCGGTGTCGCACCACGGCCACATCATCTACTCAGGCGCATTCGGCCTGAGCGACAAAGAGAGTGGCACTGCCGCAACACCGCGATCGGTGATGCAGATCGGCTCGATCACGAAGCAATTCACAGCAGCGGGGATTCTCCGTCTGGCCGAGCGCGGGGCTCTGTCACTCGACGATCGGATCGAGAAGTTCGTCCCCGAGTTCGACCCCCGTGGAAGGACGATTACGCTGCGGCACCTCCTCAGCCACAGATCGGGAGTTCCTCGCGACTGGTACGCGCCGGGAACGCAGCCGTTTCCCTTGTTCTCGGAGGTGACGCGCGAGCAGGTCATCGCGGGCATCAACGCGCAACCGTTCATCTTCCCGCCTGGAACCCAGTGGAGCTACAGCA
>DASVRB010000371.1:0-3847 GCA_036388835.1 Thermoanaerobaculia bacterium
GCGGGCTGAAGCCCGCCGCTCCACCATTCAAATCTTCGACGTCGGCACCTGGCACTTGCGTTCCATCGCCATGCGCTCGCGTTCTTCGGCGCGTTCGGCGCGGCGGGCGTTTGCTTCGTCTTTGAGCCGCTGCGCGATGGCCGAGCCGGTCTCGGTCGTTGCCAACCCGCCCTCGGCGGTCTCGCGCAGGCCGCGCGGCAGGGAGCGGCCGATGCGCACCATCGCTTCGACGATCTCGTCCATCGGGATCACCGAGTCGACGCCGGCGAGCGCGAGCTGCGCGGCGGTGAGGCCGTGCACCGCGAAGAGCGCGTTGCGCTTCACGCACGGGACTTCCACGAGGCCGCCGACCGGATCGCACACCAGGCCGAGCGTGTTCTTGAGCGCGAGTGCGGCCGCGCTGACGCACGTGCGCGTGTTGCCGCCCATCATGTACGCCACCGCCGCCGCGCCCATCGACGAGGCCACACCGACTTCGTTCTGACAGCCTCCGGCCGCGCCGCTGATGTTCGCCGACAGCGCGATGATCGAGCCGATGCCCCCCGCGACGACCAGCGCACGCACGGTCTTTTCGGGATCGACGTTCCGCTCTTCCTCGAGCGCCAGCAGCATGCCCGGCACGACCCCGCCCGCGCCGGCGGTCGGCGCCGCGACGATCACGCCCATGCGCGCGTTTTCACCCATCACCGCGAGCGCGTAAAGCTCGGCTTTGACGGTCAGCGGATCGAGGAACGTCCGCCCCTCGCGAAACGCGGCGTCGAGCAGCCGCGCCTCATTGCCGACCAGCTTCCCCATCGACTCCCCGCCGCCCTTCCCCCGCTCCACGCAATCGCGCATCACCGCGCGCCGCTTGCGCAACGCTTCGAGAATCTGTTCAGCAGGAATCGCATGCTCCTGCTCGTCCGTCTCCAGAAAGACGTCGGCAAGATCGCGGTCGTGGGCGAGTTCGAGGAGGTGTTTGAAGGATTCGATCAAGGTTCAGTTCCTCGGGTTCCTCGGAGTTCCTCGGAGTTCCTCGGCGGCTCCTCCACTCCGAGGAACTCCGAGGAACCGAGGCACTCCGAGGAACTACGTTCTAAGGTATGCGATCCAGATACCGCGCGTCCGCCACGTCGGAAAGCGAACCGATCCGCTGCAGCACTTCGCGTGAGAGCGGCGAATCGATGTCGACTTCCATGAAGGCGTCTTTGCCGCGCTGCTTCCTTGAACAGTAGAGGGAGGCGATATTGATCCCTTCCTCGGCAATGATGCTGGCGACCTCGGCGATCATGCCGGGGCGATCGCGATAGAAGAGCAGCAGCACCGGCGAGTCGCCTTTGAAGCGCGTCTGAAAACCGTTGATCTTGAAGACCTCGATCACGCCGCCGCCGATCGACGACCCCATGATCTCGGCCTCGCGATTGGGCCCGCGGATCTCGATGCGCACCGTGTTCGGATGCACGTCGCCGTGATCTTCCTCGGCGAACTCGATCTTCACGTCCATCTGCTCGGCGATCCGGATCGCCTCCGGAATGCGCGGGTCGTCGACGTTCAGCCCGATCGCCCCGCCGGTCAGCGCAAAGTCGGAGCCGTGCCCGCGGTACGTCGCGGCGAGCGGCGGATGCAGAAAGAAATGCACCTCCAACGGATCCTCGTCCAGGATCTCGCGCGCGACCCGGCCGAGGCGTGCGGTGCCGGCGGTGTGTGAGCTCGATGGCCCCACCATCACCGGACCCATGACATCGAGAATGCTGACCTTGCGGTCGTGACGAATCGGCATGGCCACGCAGTCTATCGCGCGCATCGAAACGATGGTGCCCGTCTGTCGACGCGTCTGTTTCACGGCATACGAAACGCGTCTGCTACACTCCGCGCCGGTCCAATGTCTGAGCGTCCTGTGATTCTCGTCGTCGACGACGACGCGCCAATCCTCCTTCTCATGCGCAATTTATTGCGCGAATTCGGATTCGATCCGGTCGCCGCGGGCAATGGTCCGCAGGCGATCGAAGAAGCGCGCAAACGGACGCCCGACCTCATCCTCCTCGACCGCAACATGCCGGGCATGACCGGCGATGAAGTCCTGCGCGAGCTCCGCGCCTCGGATGCCCTCGCCGCCGTGCCGATCCTCATCCTCAGCGGCGAGCCGCTCGAACCGGAGGAGATCCAGCGCATCGGCGCCACCGGCGCAGTACTCAAGCCCTTCGACGTCCCCGCGCTCGTGGAGACGATTCGCGGGCATGTGACTTAGCGCGTCGGGCAGTTCCTCGGTTCCTCGGTTCCTCGGGAGTGTTTCGCCCGTCGGAGCGCGCTCCGCAAGCAACTCACCCGAGGAACTCCGAGGAACTCCGAGGAACTCAACCGAGGAACCGAGGAACCGAGGAACCGAGGCACCGAGGAACCAACCACCACCCCCCACCTTTTGCTACAGTCCCCCTGCCATGATTCACACCGACGCAAGTTCTCTTCAAAACGCCAATATCGACGATCTCGTTTACACCGCGGTGTTCAGCAGCAATGCGGAGGCGAAAGCGGAGGCGCGCAAGCAGATTCATATGCTCGCGCGGCGCAGCGGCGCGATTCCTTCTTCGATTCTCCCGCTCTACCGCGCCCTCGGGCGTGGCGAGATTGCGCGCAAATTCACAGTGCCGGCGTTCAACATCCGCGCGCTGACGTACGACGTTTCGCGCGCGCTCTTCCGCGCGGCGATGAAGCACAACGTCGGACCGTTCGTCTTCGAGATCGCGCGCTCCGAGATCGGCTACACCGAACAGCGTCCCGGCGAATACGCCGCGTGCGTGCTCGCGGCCGCGGTGAAAGAGGGCTACACCGGCCCGGTCTTCATCCAGGGCGATCACTTCCAGGCCAGCGCGAAAAAGTGGGCGACGGAAGAGGGGAAAGCGTCGGAAGTGAAGGCGCTCGAGTCGCTGATCGACGAGGCCATCGCGGCCGAGTTCTACAACATCGACATCGACACCTCCACGCTCGTTGACCTCTCGTTCGAAACGCGCGACGAACAGCAGAAAGAGAACTACACCTACACCGCGCATTTCACGAAGTACATCCGCGCGCGGCAGCCCGAGGGGATCGAGATCTCGATCGGCGGCGAGATTGGAGAGGTCGGCAAATACAACACGCAGCCTGATGAAGTCCGCGCGTATATCGACGGCGTGAAGCGGGAGCTCGGCGGCGATCCCGGCATGGCCAAAATCTCGGTGCAGACCGGCACGTCGCACGGCGGCGTCCCGATGGCCGACGGCACGATCGCCGAAGCGAAAATCGATTTCGACGTGCTCCGCGAAACCACGCGCATCTGCCGCGAGGAGTACGGCATCGCCGGCTCCGTGCAGCACGGCGCGTCGACGCTGCCGGAAGAAGTCTTCAACAACTTCCCGGAAAACGACGCCGTCGAGATCCATCTCGCCACCGGCTTCCAGAACATGATTCTCGACGCGCCGACGCTGCCGCAGGAGATGAAGAACGAGATCCGCACGTTCTGCTTCGACAACTGCGCCGACGAGCGCAAGTCGGGCGAGACCGACGAGCAGTTCGTCTACAAAACCCGCAAGAAAGCGATCGGCCCGTTCAAACAGAGGATGTGGGAGCTGCCGTCCGAACAGAAGCAGCCGATCATCGACGCCATCGAGCGCAAGTTCGAGTTCCTGATGGACAAACTCGCCGCCTACAACACCCGCGAGCTCGTCCTGCAGTACGTCCCGACCACGGCGAGCGAACTGCCCGAGTACACCGCCGCCTCCGCGGAGCTCAGCGCCGCAGCGACGGTCGATCCGAACGAAGGGGAGTAGGTTCTTCACGTAACAAACGCGAAAAGGCCGGGCTGAGCCCGGCCTTTTTCTTCCTGTCATCCCGA
>DASVRB010000372.1:0-1872 GCA_036388835.1 Thermoanaerobaculia bacterium
AAACCCCGTACGCCCAACGCCAACGCCCAAAGCCAAAAATGGAGGACAGGCGCACTCGCCTGTCCCCCATCTCAACTCACCGTTCCACAGTCACCGGCGGAACCACCGGCCGCTTGACCGGGTTTTTCGCGAGCTGCTCCATCAGCAGTTTGACCGCCGTCTCGAGCGACGGGTCCTGACCCGCGGCGACGAGCTCGGGGCGGTCGATGACTTCGATGTCGGGCGACACGCCCACACCTTCGACTGCCCACATCCCCTCGGTGTCGAGGAACCGGAAGGTCGGCGCGGAGACAGAGCCGCCATCCATGAGGTTGGGGCTGCCGGAAAGGCCGATCAGGCCTCCCCAGGTGCGCGTGCCGATGATCGTGCCGAGGCCGCGCTTGCGGAAGTAGTACGGCAGCGCGTCGCCACCCGAGGCCGAGTAGCCGTTGATCAGCATCGCCTTCGGACCGACGTGCGCATACGCGGGTACCGACACGGCCTTCATGTCGCGACGCACCCAGTAGTTGAGCACGGGACGGTCGAGGATCTCGATCATCCGATCCGGAATGAAGCCGCCGCCGTTGTAGCGGTCGTCGATGATCAGCGCATCCTTCTCGACCTGCGGATAGAAGCCCTTGACGAGCTCGCGATTGCCTTCCGCCGCGGTATTGGGCAGGTGGATATAGCCGATGCGTCCGCCCGACGCCTTCTCGACGTAATCGCGGCGCTGCTGTACCCACTCGAGGTAACGGAGATTGGTCTCGCGTTTCACGGGACGGACGCGCTCTGTGCGCGAGCCGCTCATGGAAGGAGTCGAATTCACCGTCAGTGTGACGACGCGATCGGCTTTGTTTTCGAGGAGGCGATAGAAATTATCGACGCCCTGCGTCGACACGCCGTCGACCGCGAGGATGTAATCGCCTTCGCGGACTTTCACGCCCGGCTCGGTGAGCGGCGAGCGGAACGCCTCGTGCCAGTTTTCGCCGGGGAAAATATTCGTAATGCGGAAGTAGCCGTCCGCTGCCGCGATCTCGGCGCCTAATAGGCCATTGTCGACGCGCTCCACTGCGTTGACGTCCGAGGGAGAGCCGACGTAGACGTGGCCGGCGTTCATCTCGCCCGCCACTTCGCCGAGGATGTAATCGAGGTCGGCGCGGTGCGCGACATACGGAACGAGCTGGCCGTACTTCTGGCGGATGCCGTTCCAGTCGAGACCGTGCATGTTCGGGTCATAGAACCAGTCGCGGAGAATGCGCCAGGCGTCAGTGAACTGCTGCTGCCATTCCGCCTTCGGATCGATGCGCATTTCCATGTTGCTGAGATTGAGCATCGAGTCGGCCGGCTTCTGTCCCGGCTTGGCGTTGACGATCGCATAGCGGTTCTGGCCGAGGCTCGCCAGAATTTTTTCGCCATTGGCGGAGAGCTCGTATCCCTGCAGCGTCTCGAGGACCGTCTCTTCCTTGCGATCTTCAATGTTGTAGAACTTCAATGACGTCGCATCGCCGCCGCGCGTATAGAGAATGCCGTTCGCGACTGCATTGAGATTCGAGTAATCGCCCGGCGCGCCCGGCACCGCGCGCACACGGTTCTCGAACGTGGCCGGATCGATTTTCACGACCACCGCGGCCGGCTTTGCGGCCGGTTTTTCAGCGGCCGGTGCGGCGGAGGTGCCGCCCGCGGCATCGGCGGCAGGAGCGGTGACCTTCTCTTCGTCGCTCTGCGGGAGGAAAAGGGCCGGTCCGTCTTCCGCCAGTACGCCGACATAGACGCGGGTCGGGTCGGTGTAGACGTAATTGAATTCCCAGGCGCTGAAGGTCAGGTTGAAATCGCGATTGGACGTGAAATAGAGATAACGCCCTTTCGGATCGAACACCGGGTTCGAGTCGTTGG
>DASVRB010000373.1:0-8858 GCA_036388835.1 Thermoanaerobaculia bacterium
CGTCCATGCGACAACAAACGCTGCGGGTCGGGCCCGCCCGCCGGAGGTCCCCGGTCGTCTCCTGTCGCCCTGTTACGCGAACGTCGCCACGACCGGCGCGTGATCGCTCGTACCCAACTCGCGCAATGACGGACACGACACCGCCTTCTTCGCCAGCGACGTACTGGCAAGCACGTAATCGAGGCGCCAGCCGATATTGCGTTGGCGCATGTTGCGCCACGGTGCCCACCACGAAAAGTAATTCTCGTCGTCCGGATACAGCGCGCGGCCGACGTCCACCAGGCCGCCGTCCGACAGCAATTGTTCGAACAGCTCGCGCTCCATCGGCAGTTGTCCGATCGTGCGCGGCTTGCGCTCCTTCGGATGCACATCCATCTCACTGCGCGCGATGTTCATGTCGCCGCACAGCACCAGCTTCAATCCTTCCGAGCGCAGACGCGCCGCGTAAGAAATCAGCGAGTGGATGAACGCGATCTTCGCGTCGAAGTCCTTTCCGCCATTCGGAACGTACACACTCGTGAACACTGTGTCCTCGATTTGGGCCTGGACGATGCGCGTCTCCAGATCGAAATCGGGGTGCGTGTACTCGACGTTCTGCGCGAAGCCGCGGCGGATGTGCAGCCCCACTCCGGAGTAGCCGCCCGCGCCGTGCCAGTAGCACGTATACCCTTCAATCGAACAGCTTTGCGGGATCTGATCGACCTTCGCTTTGATCTCCTGCAGACAGATCACATCGGGCTGTTCTTCCGCTGCAAATGCGACGAATTGCTCGTGCCGCGCGCGGATTCCGTTGACGTTCCAGGTGGCGACTTTCATGGTCCGCGGATTGTAAAGGCGAGCCGTCATCGCTGGTCAGTTCCACCATCGAACACACCTTTGGAGGCAACATGCGCAAGTCACTACTCGTTCTACTTCTGCTTTCCCTTTCCACCGCGGCATTCGCACAGGACCACGACGACGATGAGGATTGGCGCCGGCGCCGTGGCGGTTACGACGATGCTCCGCGGCGCGGTGCATTCGAGCTGACGCCGTTCGTCGGCTATCGCTGGGGAGGCACCATCTTCGCCGACCAGACCTTCATCTTCGGTGAGGACGTCAACGTCGCTCCGAGCGCAAATCTCGGCGTGAACTTCGCGCTGCCGCTCGGCGACACCGGCCTCAAACTCGAGCTGATGGCGAACCGCCAATCCTCCGAGCTCGAGACCGAAGGCGGTCTGTTCGAGCCGGAGAACGAAGTGGCCGACATCGATCTCACGTACCTCCACGCGGGCCTGCAGATCCCGTTTGCACAGTCGCGCAATGCGTCGCCCTACTTCATCGTCAGCGGCGGCCTCGCGATGTTCGATCCGCAGGTTTCGGGCGTCTCGTCCGAGAACCGTTTCTCCGCCTCCGCCGGTCTCGGCGTGAAGATCCCGATGAGCGAAATGCTCAGCGTCCGCCTCGAAGGCCGCGGCTACTACGCCGCGCTCGAAGAAGACGACGACTGCACCTTCTGCGACTACTTCTACAACGAGGATTTCTTCCAGGGCGAAGTGAATCTGGGACTGACGTTTTCGTTCTGAGAAACGGTTCCTCGGTTCCTCGGGAGAGATCGACTCGACCCGAGGCACTCCGAGGAACTCCGAGGAACTCCGAGGAACTCCGAGGAACTCCAAGAACCCCGGAGGAACCGAGGAACCGAGGAACCGAGGAACCGCCTCCCACCCCCCGTGCTATCGTCAAAACGTGCTCCTCAGCCGTTTCATCGCCGCGCTGGCTTATGCCGGCGCGGCGTTTTTGTTTGGGGTGTCGCTCGGCGAGCGGGGTGAGCTCGGCGTCGTGCAGCATCTCTTCGCAGCGATCATTCCGGTCACTGCAATCGTCCTCGCCATCGTCGCGAAAGGGGGGCGCGTTTACGTCATCGCCACCGCGGCGGTCATGCTCGCCGGATTACTCCTCGGGCAGCGTCAATTCGAGGCGGCGTGGCGCGATTGCGTCGCGAACGGCGAGCGCGTTCGCACCGCGCTGCTCGCGCGCGACGGCGAATATCCGGCGCGCCTCGAAGAGCTCGGGATCGCACTCCCCTGCCGCTGCGGGTTTCGCGCGACGATCCTCCACTACCTCTCGAACGATCGCGGATTCCGATTGTGGATAACGAACGATCGCGAGACGTACGTCGCGACCGCCAAGCGCCCGTTCACTGCCAGCGGAAAACCCTCAGACCGACCGCGTACGTGACCACGGTCCAGATCGCGAGGTTGATGAGCTGCGGACCGACTTCGATGAGACCCGCGCCATCGTTCATCACCGCGCGCAGTGCGTCATTCAGCGCGGTGAGCGGCAGCGCGCGGATGAACGGCAGCACCGCATCCGGAAAACGCTCGTAC
The DNA here is from genome assembly GCA_036388835.1 of Thermoanaerobaculia bacterium. GTDB lineage: Bacteria > Acidobacteriota > Thermoanaerobaculia > Gp7-AA8 > Gp7-AA8 > QHVT01. The sequence continues at coordinate 2,367 of DASVRB010000373.1, forward strand.
GAAAAGAAGACGCCGGAGCAGATCCACATCGGCATCATCACCACGTTCATGAGGCCACTGATCGCCTCGAGCGTTTTCGCGCGCGACGCCATCAGCAGACCGATGCACGAAAACGCGGAGCCGCCGATCAGGCAGATCAGCGCGAAGAGCGCGAACGACCCGCGAATCGCAACGTCGAACACCAGCCTCGCGAAGATCACCACCACCGACACTTCGAGCACCAGGAACACGAGCCGCGAGAGGAACTGCGCCATCAGGTAGTGGCTCTTGCGCAGCGGCGTCGCGAGCATCCGTTTGAGCAGTTTCTTGAGGCGCGCGTTCACCACCGCGAAGCCGATGCTCCACATGCCGGTGCTCATCAGGTTCATACCGATGAGGCCCGGCACCAAAAAGTCGATGTAGCGCGAGCCCTGCTCCTGCACGTGCTCTTCTTTCGCCACGAATGCGTCGCGCCGTCCGGCGCCGCCCTGCAATGCGTCGTCGACTTCCACGCGCGCGGTGCGCGCGTCGGGACGCGTCACGTCGAGGCGATACACCGGCGTGGCCGAGCCTTCGACGAGCAGCGAGATCTTGCCTCGCCGCAACTGTTCGCGTCCTTCGTCCGCCGAGTAGACGCGCACCTGCAGCGCGGGCGATTTCTGCATCGCCGCGATCCACGGGTGCGGCGCCGTCGCCACGACGCCGACCGGAATGCGCTCCGGCGGTTTCTCGCGAAACGCGAAGCCGAGGGCCACGGTGAGGAGGAGAGGAAACGCGAACACCCAGAACACCGCATCCGGCTCGCGGAGAAACTCCTTGAGACGAACCGCGGTCAGCTCCCACAGCGGATGGCGTGTCGGGCGCTCAGACATCGCGCAACTCCCTTCCGGTCAATGCCACGAACAGATCCTCGAGCGTGGCCGCGTGCGTCGAAAGGATGTCGAGTTTCGCGCCGCGCGCTTCGACCACCGCGAGCAGTTGCGGAACCGAGGTCGCGAGCGAGTCGACGCGCAACTGCCAGCGCTCGCCGCGATTCGTTGCCCCCTGCCATCCTTCGATGTTCGCAAAGTCCGCTTCGGTGAGCGACGGCGTGCTGCCGAACTCGATGATGTGCGGCGCCTCGAGCTTCGCGATCAGCTCCTGCGGCGTGCCGAGCGCGATGCGCTTGCCGTGATCGACGATGGCGATCCGGTCGCACAGGCGCTCCGCTTCTTCCATGTAGTGCGTCGTCAGCAGCACCGTGCCGCCGCGCCGCCGGTAGCCCGCCACCACTTCCCACACCTGCAGACGGCTCTGCGGATCGAGGCCGGTGGTCGGCTCGTCGAGAAAGAGGATGTCGGGCTCACCGACGATCGCGCATGCAACCGCGAGCCGCTGTTTCTGACCGCCCGACAGTTTGCCGACGCGCGCGTTGCGCTTCTCATCGAGCGAAAGGCTGCGCAGCAACTCGTCGGGATGCGGACCGTTGCGATAGAACGAGCGGAAGAGCCGCACCGTCTCGATGACCGTGAGCTTTTCGGAGAGCTGCGTTTCCTGCAGTGAGACACCGATCCGCTCGCGCAGCTCGCGCTCGTCTTCACGCCAGGTCATGCCGAGGATGCGCACCTCGCCGCTGTCGGGAGTGTTCAGCCCTTCGAGGATTTCGATGGTGGTCGTCTTGCCCGCACCGTTCGGTCCGAGCAAACCGAAACATTCGCCGCGGTAGACCTCGAGGTCGATGCCGTCCACCGCTTTCACATCGGGGTAATGCTTGCGCAGCTCTTTGCAGACGATGACGCTGTTGTCGCTCACGGCGCTGCGGATAGTAGTCGGATGCGGTTTAGCCGTACAGTCCGCGCGGTATGCGCGCAATCATCGTGACTGATTCCACACTGCACATTGGCGAAGCAGAGCGCCCGTCGCTCGGTCCGAACGATCTGCGCATCGCCGTCCGCGCGACGTCGGTGAATCGCGCCGATCTGCTCCAGGCGGCAGGCCGTTATCCGCCTCCTCCGGGCGCCTCCTCAATCCTCGGGCTGGAATGCACAGGCATCGTGTCGGAGCTCGGTGCGAACGTACGCGGATGGAGCATCGGCGACCGCGCGATGGCGCTGCTCGCGGGCGGCGGATACGCGGAAGAAGTGGTTGTCGATGCCGGCTCCGCGATGCGCGTTCCGCATGTGCTTTCGGATGAGGAAGCGGCCGCGATTCCGGAAGTTTTTCTCACCGCGTTTCTCAATCTCTTCATGCTCGCGCGCGTTCGGGAAGGCGAGACGGCGCTGATTCACGGAGGCGGCAGCGGTGTCGGGACTGCAGCGACAACGCTGCTGAAACTCGCGAACGTGCGCGTCATCGTCACCGCCGGCTCTGCGGAGAAATGCGCGCGCTGCCTCGAGCACGGCGCGGAGGTCGCGATCAACTATCGCGATGAAGATTTCGTCGAGCAGGCGCGCGGCGCGAGCGTGATCCTCGATCACATCGGCGCGCGCTATCTGCCACGCAATCTCGAAGCACTCGCGCCCGATGGGCGCATCGTGATCATCGGATCGATGGGCGGCGAGCGCAGCGCGACGATCGACGTCACGCAGCTGCTGATGAAGCGCGTGCAGGTGATCGGCTCGACGCTGCGCGCGCGTTCAGCCGCGGAGAAGAGGGAGATCGTGGCGGCGTTCCTCGCAAGATTCGGCGAGGACCTGCACGCGGGCCGCATCCGCCCGGTCATTCACGACGTGATGCCGCTCGAGCGCGCGCACGACGCACACGAGCTCATGGCCGCGAGCGAGCATTTCGGCAAGATCGTGTTGCAGGTGCAGACCGCGATCAATGCCTGACCGCGCGCCGTCGCGGCGGCCGCGGTGCGCGCGGCGTGATTGCGATGGCCGCGGCGACGTCGAGCCGCGGCACGACGCGTCCATTGCGCGTGTCGAGGATGACGGTGCCGGTTTCCTTCAGGATTCGTTCGATCTGAAAGGCCGTCATCGCGCCGCCGCTGGCCTGCTGCATCAGCGCGATCGCGCCGGCGACATGCGGCGCCGCCATTGAGGTTCCGCCGCCGACCGCCGAGCCACCGCCGCGCCGCGCGGACGAGATCGTGGCGCCGGGGGCGACGAGATCGACCGATTCGGTGCTGTTGCTGAAGCACGCGATCTGATCGACGTGCGCGTAGGCGACCTGACAGAAATTCGTGTGCGACCCGCTGCTGTCGTACGTCGCGCCGACGCCGATCACATCGGTCACGCACGCCGGAAACGTGGTGCCGGAGAGCGAGCCTTCGTTGCCGGCCGAGGCGACGATGAGCACGCCGCGCATGCGCAGACGGGCGATCACGTCCTGCATGCCGTACGCGATCGCGGTGCTGTTGCACGCGGCGTCGGAGTAGAGCGCGCTCGAGCCGAGACTCATGTTGATCACCTGCACGTCGGGGCGCGACGTCGCGATCCATTCGAGCGCGCGGTAGATCTGCGTGTAACTGCGGAAGCGGTTCTTCGCGTCCAGCACCTTGATCGCCGCGATGTTCGCGCGCGGTGCGACGCCGCGCGGCGCGTACACGCCGCCGCCTGCGACGATGCCGGCGACGTGCGTGCCGTGACCATGATCGTCGCGGGCCGCACCCGAGCCGGCGTCGAAGCTGTTGCCGTCGGGACAGCAGCCCTCGCCGTCCATGTTGTCGCAGTAGCAGCGTTGCGCGACGATGCGGCCCGCGAAATCGGGGTTGCTGGTGTCAATGCCGGTGTCGAGCACCGCCACCGTCACGCCGTAGCCGTCGAATCCGAGCTGGTGCACTTTGTCCGCGCCGATGATCGGCAGGCTCTCGAGCATGGAGCCCTGTCCGCCGGTATCGGGCGTGATCGCGCGGACACGCGGATCGTGGCGCAGCGCCTCGATCTCACGTTCGTCGAGCTCTGCCGCGAACGCCGGACCGCTCCCCCAACGCTCGATCTCCGTCGCTCCGGCGAGCGAGGCGATGACGTCGTTGCGCAGCGCGGTAATGGAGGCAATCGACACCTCCGGCACGTCGACGGCCACGATCACGCGCTGACGTTCCGCCCGCAGGGGAAGAGCCGCGAGCAGCGTCGCGGCGAGGAGAAACCGGATCATTCGGAACGCAGAATAACAGTACCGCGCGGACAGCATGGACGCGCGAGGCTCACGGCTCCTCGGAAAGGAAGTAGAGGCCGCCCCACAATTTGAGGTCGATCAGCACCCCTTCTTTCTCTTTCTGCCGCAGCCAGCCGCGCAGCTCGCGGCGCGGGATGGTGTGCACCGTAATGTCCTCACCGCTGACGCCGCCACCTTCTCCTTTGCGGCGCACGCCGCGCGCGCGATAGAAGCTGACGATCTCGGAGGTGATGCCGGGCGAGGTCGGTCCGGTGGCGAGGAGCTCGACCTCGCGGCAGACGTAGCCGGTCTCTTCCTCCAGCTCTTTTTTCGCGCTGACGGCGGGATCGCTCACGCCCTCTTCATCGCCCACCAAGCCTGCGGCGTAATCGATGACGCGCTTGCCGAGCGGACGGCGGAACTGCTCGGTGAGGATCACGTGTCCGTCCTCGGTTTCGGCGATGACGGCCACGGCCGTTTTCCCCTTTTTCCGTTCGACGAATTGCCAGTCGTCCGTTTCTTTGACGAGGAGATGTTTTCCTTCGAATGCAGTCTTCATCGCGCGACTCTGCTGCGGCTTGCACGCCAGCCGAAATGACCGCGTGCGGCATCGGGTTCTGAAGCGTCCATGCAAACCGGACGAAATGAAGCCTGCCATTGCGGAAGCGGTAAGAAGTTCAAGAACTGCTGCATCAATGAGGTTTCGCGGAGGCAGTCGCGCCGCGTGATGATTCTGGTCGGCATCGTGGCCGCCGTCGCGGTCGCCGGCCTCCTCCCGACGCTCCTCGGGGACAAGACGGCTTCAACGCCCATCGCGGCGATCAATCCGAACACGCCGCGTCCCGGTCAGGTCTGGTCGAGCGAGCACGGCCACTGGCACAACGTCACGCCCGGCGCCGGTGCTGCCGCGGCCTCGACGATGCCGGTCTCGCCCGCGATGACGCCGATCGCGCGGCAGCCGCAGTTCACGCCGAAACCGCAACCCGAGGGCCCGGTTCCGGCGGGCAAAGTCTGGTCGACCGAACACGGCCACTGGCACGACGCGAAGAAGTAGTCGCGACGTTCGTCTTGTGGAGCGGCGGGCTCTTAGCCCGCCGGTTTTATCGCGATGCGGTCCGCGGGCTAAGAGCCCGCCGCTCCACCACTTTTCGCTTAGAACAGCGACGCCTGTAACGTCCTCCTGCGGAACGAAGCCGTCGACAGCTCGCGGTCATCTTCATTGAGGCCGAGGCGGCGGCAGGTGACGTCGAAGAGCGCCTCGATCTGATCGGCGAAGATCCCGGTGCCGCGGCCGCGCACGCCCCACTGCGCGTCGTAGAGCTTCCCGCCGCGCAGCTCGCGCATCCGGTTGAGGACCTTCTCTTTCCGATCGGGGTAGTGCTCCTCGAGCCAGCGCTCGAACAGCGGCGCAACCGCCCACGGCAAACGCAGCACCACGAATCCCGCCCATTTCGCGCCGGCGTTTTTCGCGGCGGCGAGGATGTTCGGCATCTCGTGATCGGTGATGCCGGGGATCGTCGGCGCGACCATCACCCCGACCGGCACACCGGCAGCCGAAAGCGTCGACAGCGCCTCGAGTCGCAGCTCCGGCGTGGAGGTGCGCGGCTCCATGATTCGCGCGAGCGCCGGATCGAGTGTGGTGATGGAGATGAAGACGCGCGCGGCGTTGAATGAGGCGAGCTCGGCGAGCAGATCGGCGTCGCGGGTGACGAGGTGGTTCTTTGTGATGATACCGACGGGGTTCCGGAACTCCGCAAGGACTTCCAGGCAGCCGCGGGTGATGCGCAGGCGCCGCTCGATCGGCTGGTAGGGATCGGTGACGCCGCTGATGGCGAGCACTTTCGGCTCCCACTTTTTCGAGCTCAGCTCCTCGCGCAGAAGCGCCGGCGCATCTTCCTTGACCATGATCTTGGTCTCGAAATCGAGGCCGGCGGAGAAGCCGAGATATTCGTGTGTCGGCCGCGCGAAGCAGTAGATGCAGCCGTGCTCGCAGCCGCGGTACGGATTGAGGCTCGCCTCGAAGCCGACGTCGGGGCTGTCATTGGTGGCGATGATGGTGCGCGCCGGATCGCGGAGGTAGACCGTTCCCGGCGCGACGTCGTCGTCGGGGGAGGCATCTTCATCGCGAACGTATTCGAGCTTCTCGAACCGGTTCTGCGGATTCCAGGAGGCGCCGCGGCCTTTCACCCATCAAGGCTAACGCGCGCGTCAACGCGTTCTACGGTTTGGAGTGCGGCGACGCCAGTCGCCGCTTTGGCTCGCTGTCGCGTTCGGGAGTGAAAGCGGCGACTCGCGCGTCGCCGCACTCCAAAGAAGAGTCTTCAGGCGCCTGAGGTTCGGGACGCGCCAGGCCACTACTCCCAGTAGACGCGCCGCCACGCCCGCGTCAACGCGCTCTATGGTTTGGAGTGCGGCGACGCCAGTCGCCGCTTTGGC
>DASVRB010000374.1:0-2033 GCA_036388835.1 Thermoanaerobaculia bacterium
GGCGGGCTCTTAGCCCGCCGGGCACTCGCGACGACCTCGGCGGGCTAAGAGCCCGCCGCTCCACAGGCACGATGCGCCCTCGCCAGTCACCAATCCGTGGGCTGGTAATCCTTGAGGAATTTGCCCCAGATGTGCTCGCCGGTGTTGATGCCGGAGATGATCGGATCGACGATGCGGGCGGCGCCGTCGACGATGTCGAGGGGTGGGTGAAAACGGTGATCGACCACTTTGCGCGCGGCGATCGCAGCGGCGTCCTCATCCGTAATCCAGCCGGTGTCGACGCTGTTCATGTGGATGCCGTCGCACTCGTAATCGGCGGCCGAGGTGCGGGTCATCATGTTCAGTGCGGCCTTGGCCATGTTCGTATGCGGATGGCGGGTCGTTTTCTGGTTCCGGTAAAACTGCCCTTCCATCGCCGAGACATTGACGATGTGCTTGTCGCGATTGGCAGTGCGCAGCATCAGCGGCTTGAGGCGCGCATTGATGATGAACGGCGCGACGGCGTTGACGAGCTGCACTTCCAGCAATTCGACCGACGAAACCTCGGCGAGGAGGAGCCGCCACGAATTGCGCTCGCGCAGGTCGAACTGCTGCAGATCCTGATCGAGTTTCCCCTGCGGGAAAAGCGCACTGTCATTGACGTGATCTTCCGGCAGCAGCGGCACCTGCGAGAGCTGCGCGGAGTGGGTGAGGCCGGGGATCTGCTGCACGGCATCGACGGCGTTTTCGGCGCTGCCGTCGGCGAGCATGTTGTAGCCGCGTAATCCTTCGAATCCGCCGAGGAGCTGCTGCTGCGCTTCAGGCATCGTGTGCAATGCGGCCGTTTCGCCGGCCATCATGTGCTCGTAGAACGCCGGCGGACGGCGCACCGTCTGACAGGCATTGTTGATGATGAAATCGAGGCGGTCGTGCGTCACCAGCAATTGTTTGCAGAACGCCTCGACGCTCGGCGTGTGCCGCAGGTCGAGTCCGAAAATCTCCAGGCGATGCGACCAATCTGCAAAGTCGGGCTCCGCTGCATAGCGCGCCGCCGAATCGCGCGGGAAACGGGTCGTGACGATGAGGTGCGCACCGGCGCGCAGCAATTTCAGGCCCGCTTGATAGCCGATCTTCACCCGTCCGCCGGTCAACAGCGCCACGCGTCCGCTGAGATCGGCGAGCTCGGTCCGCTTGGCGAAATTGAAATCGCCGCACGCGGGGCAGAGCTGGTCATAGAAATGATGGAGCGTCTGATAGTGCTGCTTGCAGACATAGCAGTGCCGCGTTTCGGCGGTGCGCGGGCCGCTGTCGGACTCCGACTCGCGCGCGGCCTGCGAGAGGTAGTAATTCGGTGCAGTGAAGACCGGCTTGCGGCGCAGCTCGCGAATGCCGGTGGAGGAGAGCACCTGCTCGTCCTGCTGCGCGAGGGCGGCCTTCCGCTCGCGCCTGCTCGCTTTGGCCAGCCGGCGGCGCGCGCGCGGATCGGGATCGGAGACGACGCGCGTGGCCTGGAGAAAGCGCTGGCGCTCGGCCGGGGTGAGCTGCGCGAGAAGGCCGCGATCGCGGTCGATGGCCTCGAGCAGTTCGGCCGCGGCGCGCACACGTTCCCTGAACGTCGTCTCGTCGCTCGCGGTAGTCGTGGTGGTGTCGTCAGAAGCAAAAGTGGTCATCAGCCGGCTCTGCAACCGCATCACGAAAGCAGACGTTCCCTCCTCGGCATCGCTTTCGTATCGTCCCACCTCACGGCTACGAATCAGATGATGTCGACGGCATTGCATCGGACGCGCGGAGCGGCCGCGTGATCGCGGTGGTCATGGGCGTGGCCGGCTGCGGCAAGACGCTGATCGGCCGCAGCGTGGCGGCGCGGCTGGGCTGGACGTTTTACGACGCCGACGACTTTCATCCCGCCGCGAACGTGGCGAAGATGCGCGCCGGAATTGCGCTCGAAGATGCGGATCGCGAGCAGTGGCTGGCGCGACTCTCGACGCTCGTCGGCGACGTCGATGCACGCGGCGAGCGGGCGGTGCTCGCATGCTCCGCGCTGCGGCACGCTT
>DASVRB010000375.1:0-6789 GCA_036388835.1 Thermoanaerobaculia bacterium
GGCGGGCTCTTAGCCCGCCGAGCAATCGAATAGCCGGCGGGCTAAGAGCCCGCCGCTCCACTTAAACATCCACTTCTATAATGACGGTCATCCCTCATGGCCGAACGCCCTCCCTCAGCAGGATCTCCGTTCGATCCGACGATGCGGCTGTCCGCTGAGGCGACGGTCTCTCAATCGACAGGCGAGGAGCATCGCTTCGCGCCGGGTGAAGTACTCGCGCAGCGCTATCGCGTCGTGCGGATTGCCGGCGCGGGCGGCATGGGTGTGGTGTACGAGGTCGACGATGTCGAACTGCACGAGCGCGTCGCGCTGAAGACGCTGCACGCAGGGCCTGCCGCGAACGAGCGCGAGCTCGCGCGATTGCGGCGCGAAGTGCAGCTCGCGCGGCGCGTCACGCATCCGAACGTCTGCCGCATCTACGACGTCGGTCGTCATGAAGATGTCGTGTTCGTGACGATGGAGCTGCTCGAGGGCGACACGCTCAGCGAGTACAGCTCCGCGCGCGGCCGGCTGCCGGACGACGAGGCGGCCGCGATCCTGCGGCAACTCTGCGCGGGGCTGCAGGCCGCACACGACGCCGGTGTGATTCACCGTGACTTCAAGAGCGGCAACGTGATGCTCGTGCGGCGCGGGAGCGACATTCGCGCCGTGATCACCGACTTCGGTCTCGCCCGCACGTCGGTGCCGACGCTCGACGCGCTCGCCAGCCAGACCGGCGGCGGCATCGCCGGCACACCCGCCTACATGGCGCCGGAGCAGATCGAGGGCGCCGAGCTCACACCTGCGGTCGATATTTACGCCCTCGGCGTGGTCGCGTTCGAGTTGATCACCGGCGAGATGCCGTTCATGGACACCAGCATCTCCGGGCTCGTGCGCCGCCTGCGCGAGCCGCCGCCGTCGCCGCGCGTCTATCGTCCTGACGTTGCAGAAAAGTGGGAAGCGCTGATCGTTCGCTGCATGGAGCGCGAGCCGGCGGATCGTTTTCCGAACGTTGCCGCCGTCGCGCATGCAATCGATCACGACGGCCCGATTCCGTCCGCAAGACGTCCGCGCTCGACGCACTCGCGCCGCAACGTGATCATCGCCTTCGCGGCCTTGCTCGTCATCGCGATCGGCATTGGTGCATTCGTTTTCACACGACGCGATCCTGCCGCACCAGTCGCCGCGGCCGGAAATGGCACGCGCCGCAGCGTCGCGGTCGTCGGCTTCCGCAATCTCTCGCAGCGTCCCGATGCGGCGTGGCTTTCGACGGCGCTGGTGGAGATGCTCTCGACCGAATTGGCCGCGGCGGAGTCGCTGCGCATTCTGCCGGGGGAGGAGATCGCGCGCGCGAAACGCGATCTGGAAGTGCCGGAGATCGAAACGCATGCCGCGCCGACGCTCGCGAAGATCCGCGCCGCGACCGGTGCCGATTTCGTGGTCGGCGGCTCGTACGTCGCGCTCCCGAACAAGAGTCTGCGTCTCGATCTGCGCGTGCAGCGCACGACCGGCGGCGACACGATCGCGTCGTTCGGCACCGCCGGCACGGAGGACGATCTCTTCAGTCTGATCGCGCGTGCGGGTGCGGAGTTGCGCACGCGCCTCGGCGCTGACGCGCGTCTCGCCGAGGGACTCGATCTGCGGCGTGCCGTGCCGATGAACAGAGAAGCCGCGCGGTATTTCGCAGCGGGCGTCGCCCGTTTGCGTCAGTTCGATGCGGTAGGCGCACGCGACGCACTCGAAAAAGCGGTGGCCGCCGATCCGCAGTTCGCGCTCGCGTACGGAGAGCTGTCCGAGGCGTACGCGTTTCTCGGATTTGACGACAAAGCAGCCGACGCTGCGCGGCGCGGCGTCGAGCTCTCCGCAAACCTGCCGCGCGGTGAGCGGCTGCTGCTCGATGCGAAGTATCACCAGCGCGCGCATCGACTCGATCAGGCGATCGATCTCTATCGGTCGCTCGTGAAGCAGTTCCCCGACGACCCTGAGCATCGCGTTCGCCTCATCACCGCGCTCATCGACAACTCGCGTGGGCCCGACGCGCTCGCGGAAGTCGAGGCGATGCGCAAGCTGCGCGGAGCGAATGACGTCGATCCGCGCGTCGACCTGCTCGATGCATGGACATCGGAGATCTTCGCCGACCAGGACCGGATGCTGGCCGCGGCCAATCGCGCGATTGCGAAAGCGCGCGCGGTGCAGAATCGCGACGTCACGGCCGAGGCCTTGATCATGCGAGGCCTCGCGTTGTCGACGACGGCGCGCACGTCCGAGGCGCTCGCTGCATTCGATGAAGCCGAGGATTTGTTCGGTGTGAGCGGCAATCGCGCCGGCGCCGCGAAATCGTTGCGCAAACGCTCCTTCATCTTCTGGCGGCGCGGCGATCTCGACGAAGCGCGGCGCCTCAACGAGCGCGCGCTGAAGACCTATCGCGAGATCGGGCAGCAGCTCGGCGCGGCCAGCGCGATCGGCGGCATCGGCGTCATCGACAACACGCAGGGCGATCACAGCGGCGCGCGTGCACGCTTCACCGAGGCGCTCGAGATCTACGGTCGCATCGGCGATCGCCAGAACGTCTCGTGGGCGCTCGCGAGCATCGCCGGCACGTACGTCATGCAGAACGAGCTCGCCGAGGGTTTGCGGCGTTACGAGGAATCGCTCGCGGTTGCGCGGCAGATCGGCGACGTCGCGCAAATCGGCAACGTGCTCGCGAACCTCGGCATCACGTATCAGATGAACGGCGACCTCGCGCAAGCCGAGGCGCGGCTCACCGACGCGCTGGCGATCTTTCGCAAAAAGTCCGACAAATCGACCGCCGCGGAGTGCGAGTCGCACCTGGGCGCGATTGCGTTTCTCAAAGGCGACCTGAAGGCTGCGCGCGCGTACAACGAGCGTGCGATGAAAGTGCGACGCGAGCTCGGCGAGCGCGGCGCGGTCGCGGACAACCAGCAGGCGCTCGCGTTCATCGCGCTCGAGGAGAACGATCCCACCACCGCGCTCGCGCAGGCGACCACCGCCGCCAGCGAATACGAATCCGAGGGACGCACCGCCGCACGTGCGCGCACGCTGACGATCGTCGCGCATGCGAACGCGCAGCTCGGCCGCAAAGCCGAGGCGCGCGCCGCGCTCGAGACCGCGCGGCAGTTGCTGTCCGAAGTGCAGGATCCCGAGGTCGAGCTCACGATTGAGCTCGAGCAGGCGCGCCAGGACGGAAATGTGGGCGCGCTTCAGAAAATCGCCGCGCGTACGGAAAAGGAGAAGCTCGTGATCACGAACTTCGACGCACGGCTCGCGCTCGCCGAGGCCGAATTGCGGGCCGGACGGCGCGATCGCGCGGTCGCCGTGGCCGCCTCGCTGGCGAAAGACGCGAGTGCGCGCGGCTATGCGCTGATCGCGCGACGCGCTGTCGCGGTTCGATAGAACCTCCTGCCGAGGCCGCCGCTTTCTTTTGGCGCGACTCCTGATTACCCTCCGCGGCGATGGACGTCATCACCGACGAATCGCCTGCCGCCGCTCCGAAACTCCGCGTCATCCCGCTCGGCGGCCTCGGTGAGATCGGGATGAACCTGATGGTCTACGAGTGCGGCGACGACGCCATCCTCGTCGACTGCGGGATGATGTTCCCCGACGCCGCGACCCTCGGCGTCGACGTCATCGTCCCCGACATGACGTACATCTTCGAGAACGCGTCGAAGTTCAAGGCGCTCTTTCTCACGCACGGTCACGAAGATCACATCGGCGCGGTGCCGTTCCTCGTCGAGCGCCTTCCGCTGCCGGTTTACGGCATGCCGCTGGCCCTCGGATTCGTGGCGGACAAGCTCGAGGAGTTCGGCATCGAGGAGATCGAGCTGCGCGCGATCATGCCGCGCGACGTGGTCGAAGTCGGTTCGTTCCGCGTCGAGGCCATTCGCGTCACGCACTCCATCGTCGACGCCCTCGGCTACGCCATCACCACACCGGCCGGCACGATCATCCACACCGGCGATTTCAAGATCGACCACACGCCGATCGACGCGAAGCCGACCGACCTCGCGCGATTCGCGCACTACGGCGAACAGGGAGTGACGCTGCTCGTCAGCGATTCGACCAACGCGCTGGTGCCGGGTCACGGACCTTCGGAAAAGTCGGTCGGCAGCGCGCTCGATCGCGTGTTCGCGAACGTGCAGGGGCGCATTCTCGTGACCACGTTCGCGTCGCACATTCATCGCGTGCAGCAGGTGATCGACACCGCGCGCAAGCATCGTCGCAAGGTGCTGCTGATCGGCCGCTCGCTCGTCGACAACGTCGAGACGGCGGAGCGCCTCGGCTACATCCGCTTTCCGCGCGAGGCGCGCGCGAGCTCGGCCGATCTCAATCCGAAAGACCTCGTGATCATGACCACGGGGACGCAGGGCGAGCCGTCATCGGCGCTCTCGCGCATCGCCATCGGCGAGCACAAGCAGGTGTCGGTGGAGAAGGGTGACGTCGTGATCATTTCGGCGCGCACGATTCCGGGCAACGAGCGCGCGGTGTCGCACGTGATCGATAACCTTTATCGCCGCGGCGCCGAGGTCGTGCATCACGAGCAGACCGACGTGCACGTCTCCGGACATGCGTGCGAAGAAGAGCTGAAGCTGATGATCAACATGACCCGGCCGAAGTTCTTCATCCCGATGCACGGCACGCTGCGGCACCTCATCCATCACGCGCGGCTGGCGAAAGAAGCGGGCGTGCGGCACGGCGTGGTGATCACGAACGGACAGGTCGCGGAGATCGACGGCCGCACGATCAACGTACTCGAAGAGCGCGTACCGCAGGGGAAAGTGTTCATCGATTCCGAGGCCGAGGAAGTGCCGGACGTGGTAGTGCGCGACCGCCAGCATCTCGCCGAGGATGGGTTCGTCATCGCCGTCCTCGCGGTCGACTCGAACGCGCGCCTCATTCGCGATCCCGAGATCATCACCCGCGGCCTCGTCCACGTCGACGCGAGCAAAGACATCCTCGACGAAGTGCGCCAGATGCTGGTTGGCATGTTTGACGAAAGTCCCGGAGACGAGCTGCGCGATTCCGATCTGCTTCAGGAAAAAGTACGCGCGCTGCTGAAACGGTACTTCCGCAAGACCATGGGACGGCGGCCGATGATTCTGCCTGTGGTTTGGGAAATGTAAGGGGGAGCGCGCCGCAAATTGAAAATTGAAAATTGAAAATTGAAAGCGCGGCTTGCGGCGACGAGCTGTCCGATCTTTCAATTTTCAATTTTCAATTTTCAATTCCGACGTCAACCAATGTCTATTCTCGAAGCCATCGTCCTCGGCCTCGTCCAGGGCCTCACCGAATTCATCCCCATCAGCTCCACCGGTCACCTCAAGCTCGTTCCGGAGCTCCTCGGGTGGGGCGATCCCGGCGCGGCGATCTCGGCGGTCATTCAGTTCGGAACGATCCTGGCCGTGATCCTTTACTTCTTCAAAGACATCGTGCGGCTGACGCTCGGCTTCTTCCGCGGCCTCGTGTCGCGCAAACCGTTCGCGGATCAGGACTCGCGCGAGGCGTGGTACGTCATCTTCGCCACGATCCCGATCGTGGTCGTCGGCGTGCTGCTGAAGGACCAGATCGAAGGCGTGTTCCGCAGCACCTGGGTGGTCACCTTCCAGCTCATCTTCATCGCCATCCTGATGCAGGTCGCGGAGGCGTACGCGAAACGGAGAGGCTTTCGTCCGGTCGAAGATTTCAACGCGAAAGATGCGTGGATCATCGGCGCGGGGCAGTGCATCGCGCTCATCCCCGGCTCGTCGCGCAGCGGCTCGACGCTGATGACCGCGCTCTTCCGCCGCGTGCCGCACGATTACGCCGCGCGCTTCTCGTTCGTGATGAGCATCCCGGCCATCACCGCGGCGGGCGTGTTTCAGTTGTTCGATGCGAAAGAAGAACTGGCGGCGATCGGCACGACGCCGATCCTGGTCGGCATCGTGGTCGCGTTCATCTCCGGCTGGGCCTCGATCTACTTTTTGCTGCGCTACCTGCGCACGCACACCACGCACATCTTCATCTACTACCGCTACGTGCTCGGCGCGATGCTGGCCGTCATGTTGATCACGGGGTACGCGAAATGACGACCGTCATCCTGAGCGCAGCGAAGGATCTGAAAATGCGACCACTGTCGCGGTTGAGGTGCGCCGCTGTATTTGCACTGGCCTTCCTGCTGGCATCATGTTCGTCCATGCCTGACGATCAGATCGTCCACAACGTCCGCTATCTCGCCCTCGGCGATTCGTACACGATCGGAGAGAGCGTCGCGCCCGCCGATCGTTTTCCGAACCAGCTCGCGCGCGAGTTGAACCTCGGCGAGCCGCAGATCATCGCGAAGACCGGCTGGACGACGGATGAATTGAACGCGGCCATCAACGCGGCGAACGTCACCGGCACGTACGAGCTCGTGACGCTGCTGATCGGCGTCAACAATCAATACCGCGGCCGCGATGCCGAGCAATATCGCGGCGAGTTCGCCGCACTGCTGCAGCGCGCGATCGGTTTCGCCGGCGGAGACGCTTCGAATGTGGTCGTAGTCTCGATTCCCGACTGGGGCGTGACGCCGTTCGCCGAAGGCCGCAACCGCACCGAAATCGCCGGCGCCATCGATCGCTACAACGCCATCAATCGCGAAGAAGCCGCACGCGCCGGCGCCCGCTACGTCGACATCACCGCCATCTCCCGCGGCAATGACCCCGCGCTCGTCGCGCCGGACGGACTGCACCCGTCGGGCCGTCAATACACAGAGTGGGTGAGGCTGATCGCGCCCGAAGCCCGTGCGGCGCTGAGGTAATTTGGAGTGGGGGGGGG